>NZ_JBLRDT010000117.1:0-8186 GCF_057512245.1 Gryllotalpicola sp. CP2-P1 | reverse complement strand
CGGGGCGCGTCCGAGCGCCCGCATCACCACGAGTCCGAAGATCAGCTGGTCGATCTGCTCGCCCGTGAGCGCGGGCCTCAGCTGGCCAGCATCCCTCGCCTGCTGCACCCGCTCGGCCACCGTCGGGCTGGCCATGCCCAGTCGCTCGGCCACCCGCAGGCCGATCTCGGGGCTGTCGATCGAGGCCGAGAGAAGCGAGCCGAGCAGGGCGGCATGCGTCTCGTCGCCGAGGAACGCCAGCACGCGCTCGAGCCACGCCGAGATGTCGGCGAGCGCGTCGCCGGTCTCGGGCACGGGGAAGCTCTCGGGCACGAGCGTGCCCTCTGCGAGCGCCTCGGCGACGATCGCGTTCTTCGAGGGGTACCAGCGGTAGATCGTCTGCTTGCCGACGCCGGCCTCGGTCGCGATGGCCTCGATCGTCACATTGTCGAAGCCCATGCGGTCGATCAGGGTGGCGATGGCGGTGAGGATCGCGGTGCGCGACGCCTCGCTGCGTGCTGCTCCTCTGGGCATAGCTGAAGATCTCCCTACAACGAGACGTGGCGTCTAGCAGAACCTCAGGGCCGCGATCTACGGTACTAAGCGTCTCGTTGAAGAACATAGCGCTGAGTCGATGGCGATGAAGGGCAGACGTCGCCGCAGCCTGCGACGACCCGCGCCCTCCAGCCCGGCGCAGCCACCGATTGAAGGGTGGACCGATGGCCGGCCTGCTGTACCGCCTCGGCCGATTCTCGGCACGACGCGCCTGGATCGTCATCACCGCATGGGCGGTCGTCCTCGGCCTCGCCGTCGTGGCGTTCTCGGTCGGCAGTGGCCGGCTCTCCGACGCCATCACGATCCCGAACACGCCCACCACGCAGGTGCAGCACCGGCTCGAGAAGATCCTCGGCAGCGACGCGGCCGGCACCCACGCGAGCGGCACGATCGTCGTGCAGAGCACGGCGAAGCAGGCGATGACGGATGCCCAGCGGGCCGACCTCGCCGACATGATCGCCGCCGTCGAGAAGGTCGACGGGGTGAAGTCGGTCGCGAACCCCTTCGACCAGCTCGAGCAGGTGAACGCGCAGAAGCAGAAGCTCGCCGACGGGAAGGCCCAGCTGGCCGCGGCCCAGCAGAAGCTGAGCGACGGCCAGAAGCAGCTCGACGCGGCGCAGCAGCAGCTGAGCGACGGGCAGAAGCAGCTTGACGCGGCGGTCGCGCAGGCGCAGGCATCCGGAATGTATGACGCGGCGAAGCCGCAGCTCGACGCGCAGCAGGCGCAGCTCGACGCCGGGAAGCAGCAGCTCGCGACCCAGCAGGAGCAGCTCACCGCGAACCAGAAGAAGATCGACGAGCAGCGCACGCAGCTGACGCAGGGGTCGAAGCTCCTTGAGATGTCGCAGGGCGCCCTGCAGGTCTCGAAGAACGAGCGCACGGCGATCGTGACCGTCACCCTGGACGCGGCGCAGAACGAGATCTCGCCAGAGGTCTCGAGCGACATCCGCGCCGCCGCGAGTGACGCGGCCCCAGCCGGCACGACGGTCGACTTCTCACAGGAGCTCGCGCAGCAGGGCTTCGGCAGCTCGAGCGAGGCGGGCGGCATCGTGATCGCGGCCATCGTGCTCGCGATCATGCTCGGCACGCTGATCGCGGCGGGTCTGCCGCTGCTCAACGCCATCGTCGGCGTCGGCATCAGCTACCTCGTGGTGATGTCGTTCTCGAAGCTCATCGAGATGAACAGCACGACGCCGATCCTCGCCCTGATGCTCGGCCTCGCGGTCGGCATCGACTACACCCTGTTCATCCTCAACCGGCACCGCGAGCAGCTGAAGCGCGGCATGGAGGTGCACGAGTCCATCGGGCTCGCGAACGGCACCTCGGGGTCGGCGGTCGTGTTCGCCGGCATCACGGTCATCGTCGCGCTGGTGGCGCTGTTCGTGACGGGCATCTCGTTCCTCGGGCTCATGGGCGCGGCCGCCGCGCTCGCCGTGGCGGTCGCCGTGCTCGTCGCGATCACGCTGACGCCGGCGATCCTCGGGCTGGCGGGTCTGCGCGTGCTGCCCAAGCGGGTGCGGCGCAGGCTGGCAGAGGGGGCGGATGCTGGCGCCGGTGCCGCTGCCGGTGCCGGTGCGGATGCCGGCGCCGGTGCCGGTGCGGCCGAGGGTGCGCGCCCCGCGAAGCCGCGCCGACCGCTCACGGCCATGTCGACCCCGCGCGCATGGATCACGGCCGTGGCATCCGTGCTCGTCCTCGGCGCGATCGCCGTGCCCGCCACGCAGATGCGGCTCGGCCTGCCCGACGGGGGCTCGCAGCCGGCCGACTCGACGCAGTACCGCGCCTACGAGAAGGTGCGCGCGGCGTTCGGCGAGGGCTTCAATGCGCCGCTCGTGGTGGTGGCGGATGTCTCGTCGGGGCTCTCGGACTCTGAGATGACCGCCCGTGAGGTGCAGATCGGCGAGCACCTGAGCGCGATGCGCGACGTGGCCGCGGTGGTGCCCGTGACGGCATCCACCTCGCACGATGTCGTCGTGTTCCAGGTGATCCCGCGCGGTGGGCAGAACGACGTGTCGACCGAGAATCTGGTGCAGCACCTGCGGTCGTCGGGCGCGAGCGGCGTCGAGGGGCACTTCCAGGTCGCCGGCGCGACGAGCGGCAACATCGACATCACGGACTACCTGGCCCGCGCCCTGCCGCCGTACCTGATCGTCGTGATCGGCCTGTCGATCCTCATCATGATCGCCGTGTTCCGGTCGCTGCTTGTGCCGCTGCTCGCGACCGGGGGCTTCGTGCTGTCGCTGTTCGCGGCGCTCGGCGGTGTGACCGCGATCTTCCAGTGGGGCTGGCTCGGCGCGCTGTTCAACGTGCACGACCCGGGCCCCGTGCTGAGCTTCCTGCCGACCCTCGTCGTCGGCATCCTGTTCGGGCTCGCTATGGACTACATGCTCTTCATCGGAACCGGCATTCGCGAGGCGTATGTGCACGGGGCATCCGCGCGGGTCGCCGTCGTGTCGGGTGTGCGCGCCGGGCGTGCGGTGGTGACGGCCGCGGCGCTGATCATGGCGTCGGTGTTCGCGGGCTTCATCTTCTCTGACAACTCGATCATCTCGGCGCTCGGCTTCGGCCTCGCGTTCGGCGTGCTGGCGGATGCCTTCGTGGTGCGCATGCTGCTCATCCCCGCGGTGCTGCACCTCTTCGGTCGCGCCGCGTGGTGGCTGCCGAAGTGGCTCGACCGTCTCGTTCCGGATGTCGACGTCGAGGGCGCTCGGCTCGAGCGGACCCACCCGGTCGTGCCGCTGCACGAGGGCGAGGACGAGCCGGTGCTCGTGTAGGGGGTGCTTCGGCGCCGGATGGCGCTCTGGAAAGTGCACGTCGGCCCGTGCTGCATCCCTCGCTCCGCAAATTGTTCAATTCGTGCGCGGGCGGGCCGGGTGCTGGGAGTTACTGCCCTACATCCGATTAAGCGGCGGCAGTCGGTCGGCCCGAAGACGGCGCTCAAGAACATCGGCCTCTTCGCGGGACTTGCACACAATCCATCCGACGCAGCACCCGCGAAGCCACTCGTTGACGATTGCAGTTTGCTTATCCGAAAGGACCGAAGGTCGGCTGCGAGCGGTACGCCGGTCGACCCCGAGTTGCGCAACCGCGACCGATGCGCGCAGTGTGCTGCGGCTCATGTCCGGTCGCGTCGCGAGGTGTGAGGCCAGCCGAGTGGCTAGGTTGCTGGCGGTTCCGACGTAGACGCATTCGCCCTCCCGGAACCATGCATAGACGCCTGGTGCGCGGGGAATGTCGCGCCGCGCAAGTGCACGCGCCGACTGTCGAGGCGCAGCCAGCAAGTGTGACCAACTGAGAAGCTCCTCGTCCGCGCCTGATGCAGTTGGTGCAGTCATAGAAGTCAAGCTAACCCGGCCAATTCTCCTGGAGTTGAACTCACTTAGTGAGCATCCGGGTACAGCGACTTCGTAAGTGCACAACGGATGCCGGCTCCTGCCGGCATGAGACCCACGGAGGACCCACGATGCAGATCGGCTACAAGCTCTCGACCGAAGGCTTCGCGCCCACCGAGATCATCCGCCAGGCGGTCGCCGCCGAGCAGGCGGGGTTCGACTTCGTCGAGATCAGCGACCACTTCCACCCGTGGCTCGACAACCAGGGGCACAGCGGGTTCACGTGGTCGATCCTCGGGTCCGATCGCGGCCAAGACCGAGCGCGTCGGGCTCGTCACCGGCGTGACGTGCCCCACGATGCGCTACCACCCGGCGATCATCGCCCAGGCGGCGGCGACCATGGCGCTGATCTCCAACGGGCGCTTCACGCTCGGCGTCGGCGCGGGTGAGAACCTCAACGAGCACATCATCGGCGAGGGCTGGCCCGGGGCACGCATCCGCCACCGCATGCTGCGCGAGGCGCTCGAGATCATCCGCCTGCTCTGGCAGGGTGGGTACAAGAGCTATGACGGCGAGTTCCTCAACCTTGAGGATGCCCAGGTGTTCGACCTGCCCGAGACGCTGCCGCGCATCGTGGTTGCGAGCGGAGGGAAGGCATCCGCGCGCATCGCCGCCGAACTCGGTGACGGCATCTTCGCGACCGAGCCGCGCGCCGACCTGGTCGAGGGTTACGCGGCGGCCGGCGGCGCGGGCGTGCGCTACGCCGAGGTGCCGCTCGCGTATGCATCGAATGCGGGGGATGCCGCGGCTGCGGTGCTTGAGAAGGAGCCGTGGTTCGCCACCGGCTGGCCGGTCATGAGCGAGCTGCCGAACCCGAAGAACTTCAGGGCGGCGTCGTCGACCGTGCGGGAAGAGGACGTGCTGCAGCAGTTCGCGTGCGGCCCGGACGTCGAGCGGCACCTCGAGGTCGTCGGGCAGTTCACCGAGGCGGGGTTCGACCACCTCGTGCTGCACAACGGCGGGCCGGACCCGGAAGCCTTCCTGGAGTTCTTCGCGGGGGAGTTGAAGCCGCAGCTGGGGTAGTCCGAGCCCTCTGCTCCGTCGCGCTTCTGAGCGCGTCGCGGTGGCTGACGCAGCGGAAGGGTGGTGCGACGACGGCACGAGCACGGGGCGGCAAGCGGTGGTGGGATGCCCCGCAGCCGACCGACGTCGGCCCCGACGATGTCACACCAGGGCCTCCTGATCAGTCGTAGCTGACGAGTCAGGAGGCCCCATGTCGTACTCGATCACCGACCGCATCGCGGGCCGCTTCGCCGCAACGTCGGCGGGGCGCCGCGCCACCGCCCTCACCGCCCGGTGGCACCGCCGCCGAGTGCAACCGCACTGGACCGACGTGTTCGGCATCGCCACGATCGCGAGCCTCGTCGTGCTGTTCGTCACCGGCATCCTGCTGATGTTCGTGTACACGCCGTCGAGCGCGCAGGTCGTCTACGACGGCCCGTGGCTGCCGCTCGTCGGTCAGCACGTGTCGAAGGCGTATGCCTCGACGATGCGCATCTCGCTCGAGCTGCGCGGCGGCCTGCTGGTGAGGCAGACGCATCACTGGGCGGCGCTGCTGCTGCCGGCATCCGTCATCATGCAGATCCTGACCGCCTTCTTCACCGGAGCGTTCCGGCGCCCGCGTCGCGCGAGCTGGGTGCTGCTCTACCTGTTGTTCCTCGCGGTGCTCGCCGGCGGCTGGAGCGGGTACGCCCTGCCCGACGACCTGCTCGCCGGCACCGGGCTGCGCATCGCGCAGGGCGTCGCGCTGTCGATCCCGTTCGTCGGCACTCAGCTCGCGAGCCTGCTGTTCGGCGGCGGCTTCCCGGGGCGCATCATCGAGCACCTCTACCCGCTGCACGTCGCGGTTGTTCCGCTCGCGCTCGTCGTGCTGATCGCGTTGCGCGTGCGCGTCGGGCACAGGCAGTCGGCGCCGCGGTTCGCGCGCGCCGGCCGCCCGAACGACGACGTGCCGGCCTGGCCCACTGGCGCCGCGCGCACCTTTGGCCTGTTCTCGGGCGTGGTCGGCGTGATCGCGGCGATGGGTGCGCTGGTCACGATCGCGCCGATCTGGCTGTTCGGCCCGTCTTCGCCGGGGGATGCCTCAGCCGGTAGTCAACCGGACTGGTACACGGGCTTCCTCGACGGCGCCCTGAGGCTCGTGCCGCCGGGTTGGGAGTTCGAGTGGCTCGGGCACACCTGGTCGCCGGCGCTACTCGTACCGCTCGTCGCGACGGGTGTCTTCCTGCTGGCCGGTCTGGTCTATCCCTTTGTCGAAGAGCACGTCACGGGTGACCGGTCACCGCACCACCTGCGCGTGCGGCCCCGTAACAACCCGGTACGCACCGGCGTAGGGGCGGCGGCGATCGCCTTCTACTGCGTGCTCTGGGGCGCGGGCAGTGCCGACATCATGGCCACCCACTTCATGCTCTCGATCGAAGGCGTCGTGCACACTTTCCAGGCGCTCGTAGTGCTCGGACCGGTCGCCGCCTTCGAGCTGACCCGGCGTGTCTGCCTCGGGCTGCAACGCAAGGATCGCGAGATTCTCGTGCACGGCTTCGAGACCGGGCGCATCGTGCGGATGCCTGGCGGTCGGTTCGTCGAGGTGCACCAGCCCGTGCCGAGCTACGAGCGGTGGCGCTACGCCGGGGCCGACTCGGAGGAGGAATCCGTCACCCCTGCTGTCACAGCTGCGCCTGCAGCGCGGTCAGCGCTGGTGAATCGGCCGGCGCCCGCCGGCCGCGACCCCCAGTCACAGAAGTGAGAAGCATCATGACCAAGCCGATCCTCGAGAGCGTCGCGCAAGAGCTCGCCGACGCCACCGCCAACCCGCCGCACCTCTACCAGCTGGGCGCCGAGGGCGCCCGCAAGGTGCTCGACGACCTGCAGTCCCAGGCCATCGATAAGCCTGACGTCACCGACGAATGGGTCACCGTTCCCGCTGAGGTCGGCGACGTGCGCGTGCGCATCGTCAAGCCGGTGGGTGCCGCGCCGGTGCTGCCGGCGGTGCTCTACATGCACGGCGGCGGCTGGGTGATCGGCAACGCCCTCACCCACGACCGGCTCGTCCGTGAGCTCGCGGTCGGCGCGAACGCCGCGGTCGTGTTCGTCGAGTACGACCGCTCGCCCGAGGCGCACTACCCGGTCGCCATCGAGCAGGGCTACGCCACCGCGAAGTGGATCGGCGAGCACGGCAGCGAGCACGGCATCGACCCCAGCCGCATCGCGGTCGCCGGCGATTCGGTTGGCGGCAACATGACCATTGCGCTGTCGCTGCTCGCGAAGCAGCGTGGGGACGTGCGCTTCGTGCACCAGTCGATGTACTACCCCGTGACGGACGCCGCGCAGAACACCGACAGCTACCGCGACTTCGCCGACGGCCCGTTCCTCACGGCCAAGGGCATGGCGTGGTTCTGGGACGCCTACCTGCCCGACGTCGAGCGCCGCGACGAGATCACCGCGTCGCCGCTGCGTGCCTCGCTTGACGAGCTCGCGGGCCTGCCCGAGACGTTCCTCATCGTCGATGAGAACGACGTGCTGCGCGACGAGGGGGTGGCTCTCGGCCGCAAGCTGACGCAGGCCGGCGTGCGCATCACGAGCGTTGGCTACAACGGCATCTTCCACGACTTCATGATGCTGAACCCGCTGCGCCCGAGCGCCGCGACGACCGCTGCGGTCGAGCAGGCCGGGCACGTGTTGCGCAAGGCGTTGTGGGCGGAGGCGTGACCGTGGCTGCGAAGAATTCCCTCGTCCTGCTCGTGCACGGCGCGTTCGCCGAATCCGCCAGTTGGAACGGCGTGATCGCCGAGCTGCACGACCGCGGGATCGATGCGATTGCGGTCGCGAACCCGCTGCGCAGCCTCTCGGGCGACGCTGCGTACGTGCGCGATGTGATTGTCGCGGTCGAGCGCCCCGTGGTGCTCGTCGGGCACTCGTACGGCGGGCTCGTGATCTCGCAGGCCGCGGCAGGCCTCGAATCCGTCGTCGCGCTGGTCTACGCCAACGCCTTCGTGCCAGAGCGCGGCCAGAATGCGTTCGACCTGTCGACCGAGTTCCCCGGCAGCACGCTTGCCGAGACCCTCGAGCCGCGCGAGCTTGCCGACGGCACCGTCGAGCTGTCGATCGCGCTGCCGAAGTTCCACGCGCAGTTCGCCGCCGACGTCTCGGCCGGGCAGGCGGGGCTACTCGCCCGCACGCAGCGCCCGGTGACGCAGGCGGCGCTGACCGAGCCGGTGGCCGCCGAGGTGCCGGCCTGGAAGACGATTCCGAGCTGGTGCGTGT
>NZ_JBLRDT010000116.1:0-8467 GCF_057512245.1 Gryllotalpicola sp. CP2-P1 | reverse complement strand
ACTGACCGCGGACGCGTCGGACGAGCTCGGGCGACGGGGGCACCGTCTCCTCGAGCGCGTACGGGCGGCGCAACGCGTGCCACTTCTCGCGGCCGAGCTGGTGGAAGGGCAGCACCTCGACTCGCGTGACCGTGCCGGAGCGCACGCCGTTCAGTGAGGCCGTGTAGTCGGCGACCCGCTCGACGTTGTCCCACGCATCCGTGAGCCCCGGCACGAGCACGAAGCGCACCCACACCTCGACCCGGCCCTCGCGCGCGAGCCGCCGCCCGAACCGCAGGGTCGGCTCGAGCGCCTCGCCGGTCACGCGCCGGTAGGTCTCGGGGTCGCCCGACTTGACGTCGAGCAGCACGAGATCGGTGTCGGCGAGCGCCTCGTCCGTCAGCGCGCGGCCGAAGAATCCGCTCGTGTCGAGGCACGTGTGCACGCCCAGCTCCTTCGCTCCGCGCAGCACGCGGGCCGCGAACGCCGGCTGCATGAGGATCTCGCCGCCCGAGAGCGTGAGCCCGCCGCCCGTCGCCTCGAAGACCGGCAGATAGCGCGCGATGCGCGAGATGAGCTCGGATGCCTCGACCTCTGTGCCGTCGCGCATGAACCAGGTCTCGGGGTTCTGGCAGTACAGGCACCGCAGCGGGCACCCGTTCATGAACACCGTGAGCCGCGTGCCCGGCCCGTCGACGGCGGTGACGAGCTCCCACGAGTTGACGCACCCGAGCTCGCCGGAATGCAGGCGCGCCACGCGGTCGTGATGCGAGACGACGTCGGCCGCCGCGACATCCCCGAGCGCGCTCACCGCGCCGTTCGTGACCGCCATGCCGGTCACACGCTCTCGTGGAAGGTGCGCGAGAGCACGTCGAGCTGCTGCTCGCGCGTGAGCCGCACGAAGTTCACCGCGTAGCCGGAGACCCGGATCGTCAGCTGCGGGTAGTTCTCGGGGTGCTCCATGGCGTCCTCGAGCGTCTCGCGGTTCAGCACGTTGACGTTCATGTGGTAGCCGTCCGTTCCGACCGAGGCGTCCAGCAGGCCGGCCAGGTTCGCGACGCGCTCCTCGCGGGTGCGCCCCAGGCCGCTCGGCAGCACGGTGTTCGTGAGCGAGATGCCGTCTTGCGCCTCGGCGTAGGGGATCTGCGCGACCGACAGCGCGCTCGCGAGCATGCCGTGGCTGTCGCGGCCGTTCATCGGGTTCGCCCCCGGCGCGAACGGCTGCCCCGCACGGCGCCCGTCCGGCGTGTTCCCCGTGTTCTTGCCGTAGACGACGTTCGAGGTGATGGTCAGCACCGATTGCGTCGGCACGGCGCCCCGATAGCAGGGGTAGTGGCGCAGCTTCTCCATGAACGACTCGACCAGCTCGACGGCGATCGCGTCGGCGCGCTCGTCGTCGTTGCCGTAGCTCGGGAACTCGCCGTCGGTCTCGTAGTCGACCACGATGCCGCGCTCGTCGAAGAGCGGGGTGACCCGCGCGTACTTGATGGCCGAGAGCGAGTCGGCCGCGACCGAGAGCCCCGCGATGCCGCAGGCCATCGTGCGCAGCACGTCCTTGTCGTGCAGAGCCATCTCGAGCCGCTCGTAGTCGTACTTGTCGTGCATGTAGTGGATGACGTTCAGCGCCTCGACGTAGGTGGCCGCCAGCCACTCCATGGTGTCGTCGAGGCGGGCGCGCACGTCCGCGTAGTCGAGGGGTGCGCCCGCCTCGACCGCGGGGCGCGCCGGCGCCACCTGCGCGCCCGTGATCTCGTCACGGCCGCCGTTGATGGCGTAGAGCAGCGCCTTCGCGAGGTTGGCGCGGGCGCCGAAGAACTGCATCTGCTTGCCGACCGCCATGGGCGAGACGCAGCATGCGATCGCGGCGTCGTCGCCCCACGCCTCGCGGATGTAGCGGTCGGATTCGTACTGCACGGCCGAGGTGTCGATCGACACCTGCGCGCAGTACTCCTTGAAGCCCCGCGGCAGCCGCCGCGACCACAGCACGGTGAGGTTCGGCTCGGGAGCCGGCCCCAGGTTGTAGAGCGTCTGCAGGAAGCGGAACGAGCTCTTGGTGACGAGCGTGCGCCCGTCCTCGCCCATGCCGCCGATCGTCTCGGTGACCCAGGTCGGGTCGCCGGAGAACAGCGCGTCGTACTCGGGCGTGCGCAGGAAGCGCACGATGCGCAGCTTGATCACGAAGTCGTCGATCAGCTCCTGGGCGGATGCCTCGTCGAGTGCGCCGCTCGCAAGATCGCGCTCGAGGTAGATGTCGAGGAAGGTCGAGGTGCGCCCGAGCGACATCGCCGCGCCGTTCTGCTCTTTCACGGCGGCGAGGTAGCCGAAGTAGAGCCACTGGATCGCCTCGCGCGCGGTCGTCGCCGGGCCGGAGATGTCGTAGCCGTAGCTCGCGGCCATCGCCTTCAGCTCGGCGAGCGCCCGCAGCTGCTCGGCGTGCTCCTCGCGCTCGCGCACGACGGACTCGGTGAACGGCCGCGTGTCCCAGTCGAGCTTGTCGAGCTTCTTCGCGGCGATGAGCGCGTCGACGCCGTAGAGGGCGACGCGGCGGTAGTCGCCGATGATCCGCCCGCGGCCGTAGGCGTCGGGCAGGCCCGTGAGCACGTGCGAGCTGCGCGCCGCGCGCACCGCAGGCGGGTACGCGTCGAAGACGCCGGCGTTGTGCGTCTTGCGGTGCTGGGTGAAGGTCTTCCTGAGGTTCTCGTCGACGTCGTAGCCGTAGCTGCCGAGGCTGTTCTCGACCATGCGCCAGCCACCCAGCGGCATGATGGCGCGCTTGAGCGGGGCATCCGTCTGCAGCCCGACGATCAGCTCGTCGTCGCGGCGGATGTAGCCGGGGCCGAACGCGGTGATGCCCGCGGGAGTGTGCGTGTCGATGTCGTAGACGCCGCGCTCGCGCTCTGCGGGCATGAGCTCGGCGATGCGCCCCCAGACGCGCCTCGTGCGGTGGGTCGCGCCCGCGAGGAATCCGGCGTCGCCCTCATAGGGCGTGTAGTTGCGCTGGATGAAGTCGCGCACATCGATCGCGTCCTGCCAGGCGCCCGCCTGGAAGCCCCGCCATGCCGGCACCGTCTCGAGGTCCGCTCCGGCCGTGCCCACGCTGATGATCGTCATAGTTCAAGTTATACAGGCACGACTTGTATCTAAGCTGGGTCTTCAGTCCCAGCCTGTGACGTCGAAGCGCTAAGCGGAGGCCGTCGACGAGGCCCGGAAGATGCGCTCGAGCGCCGCCGGCGAGGTCGTGTTCTCGCCGAGCCGGTTCGGCTTGCCCGCGCCGTGGTAGTCGCTCGACCCCGTGACGACGAGGTCGTGCGCTCGGGCGAACTCGAGCAGGTAGGCCTTGCCGTCGTCGGTGTTCTCGCGGTGGTCGACCTCGAGGCCGACGAGCCCCGCGTCGACGAGCGAGGTGAGGTAGCGGGCGTCGAGCACATTGTCGCGGCCGTGCGTGGCCGGGTGCGCGAGCACCGGCACTCCCCCAGCGCCGCGGATCAGCTTGACGCCGTCGAGCGGGCTCGGCGCATAGAGGGGCTCGAAGTAGCCGCCCCGCGGGTGCAGCAGGGTCTCGAACGCCTCGCTGCGGTTCAGCACGTGGCCGCGGGTGACGAGCGCATCGGCGATGTGCGGTCGGCCCACGGATGCCCCCGGCGCGGTGTGCGCGAGCACGTCCTCCCACGTCAGCTCGTAGTCCTCGGCGATGCGCGCCACCATCGACTCGGCGCGCGTGCGGCGCCCGTCCCGGATCCGCTCGCACTCGGCGACGAGCGCCGCGTCCTCCGGGTCGAAGAAGTAGGCGAGCATGTGCACGCTCTTCCAGCCGAAGCGGGTCGAGAGCTCCATGCCCGGGACGAAGTCGATGCCCTGCGCGGACGCCTCGGCCGAGGCATCCGCCCACCCGGCCGTCGAATCGTGGTCGGTGAGCGCGACGGTGCCGAGCCCGGCCGCCGCGGCCGCGCGCACGAGCTCTGCGGGTGTCTGCGTGCCGTCGGACACGCTCGAATGCGTGTGCAGATCGATCGGCTCACGGTACGGCACGTCACAATGCTAGACAATTGGTGCATGGACACGAGCGACGCGCTGACCACGACCAAGGCCCCCCGAGCCACCTCGAACCGCTCGACCCTGCCGCCGGCTGCGGCGTTCAAGGACTACATCGGCTCGCACTGGGCCGAGCGCACCGACGTCGTGCCGCCCGCCCGCGAGCAGGCCGCCTTCGCCGCGGCGCGCCGCGCCCGGCTGTCGGCCCTCTACCCGGGCAAGCGCCTCATCGTGCCCGCCGGCGGCGCCAAGGTGCGCAGCAACGACACCGACTACCCGTTCCGCGCCCACTCGGCGTTCTCGTGGCTCACCGGCTGGGGCGCCGACGCCGAGCCCGACTCGGTGCTGGTCATCCAGGGCGACGAGGCGACCCTGTACTTCCGGGAGCGCGCCGGCCGCGACTCCGACGAGTTCTACTCGAACCCCCAGATCGGCGAGTTCTGGATCGGCGCGCGCCCCTCGCTCGCTCAGGTGGCCGGCGATCTGGCGATCGCGACCGCCGGCATCGCCGACGCCGCCGCCGTCGTGTCGGCGTCCGACGCCGACACGATCGTGCTGCGCGAGGCGGACCCCGAGATCACCGCCGCGGTCGACGCGGCGCGAGGCGAGGCATCCGATCTTGAGCTGGACGCCCAGCTCGCACGCGATCTGTCCGAGCTGCGCCTCGTGAAGGACGAGTTCGAGCTCCGCGAGCTGCGCGCCGCGGTCGAGTCGACGAAGCGCGGTTTCGAGGACGTGATCCGCGCCCTGCCGCAGATCACCGCGCACGAGCGCGGCGAGCGCATCGTCGAGGGCGTCTTCTACACGCGCGCGCGCGGTGAGGGCAACGCCGTGGGCTACGACACGATCGCGGCGGCCGGCCCCCACGCGTGCATCCTGCACTGGACCCGCAACGACGGCCCCGTCGTGCCGGGCGACCTGATCCTGATCGACGCGGGCGTCGAGGGCGAGAGCCTGTACACCGCCGACATCACCCGCACGCTTCCCGTGAACGGCACGTTCACCGACGCGCAGCGACTCGTCTACGAGACCGTGCGAGAAGCGGCGGATGCCGCGTTCGCGGTGGCCCGCCCCGGCATCCGCTTCCGCGAGGTGCACGCCGCCGCGATGGAGGTCATCGCCAAGCGCACCGCCGAGTGGGGGCTGCTGCCCGTCACGGCGGAAGAGGCGCTCGGGGCCGACGGCCAGCAGCACCGCCGCTACATGGTGCACGGCACGAGCCACCACCTCGGCCTCGACGTGCACGACTGCGCGGCGGCGCGGCGCGAGATGTACCAGGACGGCGTGCTCGAACCGGGCATGGTGTTCACGATCGAGCCCGGCCTCTACTTCCAGCCCGACGACCTCACGGTGCCAGAGCACCTGCGCGGCATCGGCGTGCGCATCGAGGACGACGTCGTGGTGACCGCGTCGGGCGTCGAGAGCCTCTCGGCGGGCATCCCCCGCACGGCCGACGAGGTCGAGGCGTGGATCGCCGAACTGCGGGGCTGAGGCGCCGCGAGCGGCCGACGGCGTGCCTTACGCGCGGCGGCTACGCGCGGCTTCCCGGCGGGCACGCCACCAGGCCCAGAAGCGCTGCAGCTGGGCGCGCGCCCAGCGCCCGAGGCGCCGGGCCCAGCGGAACTCGGTGCCGAGCACGGCGACGCCGATGAACACGATGAGCCACCCCGGCCCTGGCAGCGGCACGAGGATCAGGCCGCCGATGACGATCGCGCCGCCGATCACCGCGATCAGCAGGCGGTAGCTGAGATAGAGCCCCGGCCGGCGGCGCAGCCACCGTCGGCCGCGCGCGAGCGCTCGAGACCGGCTGGGGTGTGCTGCGGGCGACGTCGTCACCTCGCGAGCATCCCACGCCGAGTCTGTAAGCCGGCTCAGACTGCGATCAGAGAACGGTGCCCGTTCCCCGACCCGCGTTCGCGAGCACGTTGCGCGCGCGGTTCGCGTTGTCGGGGTCGACCACGACGGCGTACGAGGTGGCGAGCACGGCGGTCTGCGAGGTGTAGTCGCGGCGACCGCGGGTGAGTGCGTACGACACCAGGCTGAACAGCATGCCGAAGCCGGCGCCGAGCAGCACGGCGGCGATCTCGAGGCTGAGATCGGCGCGGCCCGTATTGAAGATGAAGAGCACGATCGCGAGGAAGATACCGAACCAGGCGCCGCTCGCGGCGCCGGCGAGCGCCACGCGGCCCCAGCTGAGCCGCCCGGTGATGTGCTCGACCGACTTGAGGTCGTTGCCCACGATCGAGACGCCGCCCACCGGGAAGTCCGCACGGGCCAGCACGTCGACGGTCTGCTGCGCGTCGAGATAGCTCTCGTACGTGGCGATCACCTCGCCCTTCGGAACGCTGGGAAGCTGGATTCCACGACGCCCACCGAGGGGGCCTGCGTTGCTCATAGCCCCATAGTGGCACGGGGCCTGCGGAATGGCGCCCGGACTAGGCTGTTTCCGTGAGTGCACAGCGGGTTTTCGTGGCGCGCCTGGCCGGCTGCCTCGTCTTCGACCCCGTCGGCGACCGGGTCGGCAAGGTGCGCGACGTCGTGGTCGTCTACCGCGGCGAGTCGGCCCCGCGCGTCGTCGGCCTCGTCGTCGAGATCCCGGGGAAGCGCCGCGTCTTCGTGTCGATCACCCGCGTGACATCCATCGGCGCCGGCCAGGTGATCACGACCGGCCTCATCAACGTGCGCCGCTTCGAGCCGCGCGCCGGTGAGCTGCGCGTGATCGCCGAGATCCTCGGCCGCCAGCTCGCCTTCCGCGACGGCAGCGGCACCGCGACGATCGAAGACGTCGCGATCACGCAGACCCCGAGCGGCCAGTGGGACGTGACGCAGCTCTTCGTGCGCCGCCCCAAGACCTCGTCCTCGCCCTT
This sequence comes from Gryllotalpicola sp. CP2-P1, assembly GCF_057512245.1. Lineage (NCBI taxonomy): Bacteria > Bacillati > Actinomycetota > Actinomycetes > Micrococcales > Microbacteriaceae > Gryllotalpicola > Gryllotalpicola sp. CP2-P1. Next base: position 1,589 of record NZ_JBLRDT010000116.1, on the reverse strand, counting down.
CGCGAAGGGCGCGACCCAGTTCGTCGCGTGGAGCGACATGCGCGAGACGGATGCCTCGGCCGCGGCCCCCCAGTCGGCGGAGCAGCTCATCGCGACCTACACCGATCTGAAGCCCGCAGACCTCGCGACCAGCCTGCTCGAGCTGCCCGCCGAGCGCCGCGTCGAGGTGGCGGCCGAGCTGCCCGACGAACGGCTCGCCGACGCGCTCGAAGAGATGCAGGAGCAGGACCAGGTCGAACTGCTGCGCGCCCTCGACGACGCGCGCGTCGCCGCGGTGCTCGACCAGATGCAGCCCGACGACGCGGCCGACCTGTTCGCCCAGCTGACGTCGGCCGAGCGCGAGCACCTGCTCGAGCTGATGGAGCCCGAAGAGGCCGAGGACGTGCGCCGGCTGCTCAACTACGCCCCCAACTCGGCCGGCGGCCTGATGACGACCGAGCCGGTCATCATGTCGGCCGACGCGACCGTGGCCGAGGCGCTCGCGCTCATCCGCCGCGAGGAGCTGCCGCCTGCCCTCGCCGCCTCGGTGTTCCTCACGCTGCCGCCGTATGAGCCGCCGACCGGGCGCTTCCTCGGCACCGTGCACTATCAGCGCATGCTGCGGCACCCGCCGCACGAGCGCCTCGGGGGCCTCGTCGACCAGGGCCTCGAGCCCGTGCTCGTCGACGCGACGATCGCCGAGGTGTCGCGCACCCTGGCGAGCTACAACCTCGTCGCCGTGCCGGTCGTCGACGAGAAGGGCCGCCTCGTCGGCGTCGTCACGATCGACGACATCCTCGACCACCTGCTGCCCGACGACTGGCGCCGCCGCGACGGCGAGGACGCCGCGCTGAAACGCACGGCCGCGGCACGGACGGGAAACATCGGCATCATCGGAAGGAGGTGACCCATGGCACGGGTCGACAACAAGTCCCTCGGGCTCGACGCCCCGAAGGGCCTCGCGGGCAGGGGCCGCCCCCGCCGCGACTCCGACCGCTTCGGCCGCTTCACCGAGTGGCTCGCCCGCGCGATGGGCACCCCGTGGTTCATCGCCGCGCTGACGGTGTTCTGCCTGCTGTGGCTCGCGTGGAACACGTACCTGCCCGACTCGTGGCACTTCGACTCGCAGCGCAACGGCTTCACGGTGCTCACCCTCGTGCTGTCGCTGCAGGCCTCCTACGCCGCGCCCCTGATCCTGCTCGCGCAGAACCGGCAGGACGACCGCGACCGCGTGCAGATCGAGCAGGACAGGCAGCGCGCCGAGCGGAACCTCGCCGACACCGAGTACCTCGCCCGTGAGGTCGTGGCGCTGCGCCTCGCGCTGCGCGACGTGCCGACGAAGGACTTCATCCGCCAGGAGCTGCGCGCGCTGCTCGACGAGCTCGACAGCGCCCGCGACGGCGGCGCGGAGCCCGCCGTGGACTCGGCGCCGTGAACCTCGCCGATCGGGTCGGCGCCGCACTGGCATCCGTCATCGACCCCGAGATCAGGCGGCCGATCACCGAGCTCGACATGGTCGAGTCCGTTGCGGTCAGCGATGCCGGGCAGGCATCCGTCGCGATCAGGCTGACGATCGTGGGATGCCCCGCGGCCGACCGCATCGAGCGTGA
>NZ_JBLRDT010000115.1:0-8627 GCF_057512245.1 Gryllotalpicola sp. CP2-P1 | reverse complement strand
TTCTCGCGCGGCAACACAGCGCCGCTCGTCGCGGTGCCGCACGGCGGCGTCTTCGGCCTGCCGATGACCGACGCCGCGGCGGGCAACTGGCCGTACTCGTACCACCAGCACAACCGCGACGACGGCCGCCCCGCGCTGCAGGCGTTCGCGACCTCGCACCTGCCGAGCCCGTGGATCGGCGACCGCGGGGTGTTCCAGCTGATGCCGAGCCCCCTCGAGCACCCGCCGGTCGACCGCTCCGAGCGCGCGCTCGGCTTCGACCACGGGGACGAGACGGCCCGGCCGCACCTCTACGAGGTGGCGCTCGACGGCGGGGTCACGGCCCGGCTGACGGCGGGCGACTTCGCCCTCGGGCTGCGGTTCACGAGCGCGGGCCCGTGGCTGTCGGTGATCGTCGACCACCTCGGCGCGGCGGTCGCCTGCGAGAGCACGGCGACCGAGGCCGGAATCGCGGTCGACGTCGAGCTCGACGACGGCCCGGGGCGGCCGCGGCACTTCGTCCACATCGAGCTGCCGCCCGGGGGCGACGCACACCTCGCGTTCGAGGGCGACCGGGTGCGAGGGCATGTGGCGTATGCCGCGGAGCCCGGCGCGCCGCTCGACGTGCTCGTCGGCATCTCGACCATCGACGCCGCCCAGGCGCGCGCGAACCTCGCGGCGGCCGGCGGATTCGACCGGATGCTGCAGGCCGCGGCCGAGCGCTGGCGCGCCAAGCTCGCGACGCTCGAGCTCGACGGGGCCACGGACGACCAGCAGCGGTCGATCTTCGGCGACCTGTACCGCCTGTTCCTGTACCCGAACGCGTATGCCGAGCCGGAGCCGGGGTCGGGTGAACTGCGCTACCGCAGCCCCGTCGACGGCGAGGTGCGGCCCGGCCGCTTCAGCGCGAACAACGGCTTCTGGGACACCTACCGCACCTGCTGGCCGGCCCTCGCGCTGCTCACCCCGGGAACCGCCGGGCAGCTCGCCCAGGGCTTCGTGCAGCATGCCGACGACAGCGGCTGGACGAGCCGTTGGAGCGCGCCCGGCCCCGTCGACTCAATGACGGGGACGACCAGCGACACGGTCTTCGCCGACCTGGCCGCGAGCGGCGTCGACGGCTTCGACGTGGCGGGCGCGTATCGCTCGGCGCTCGTGAACGCCACCGTGCCCGCGCCTCGGCCGGAGGTCGGCCGCAAGGGCCTCGTGCCCGGCGTCTGGCGCGGCTACATCGACACCGAGACCCACGAGGGTCTGTCGTGGACGCTCGACAACGCGATCAACGACTGGTCGGCGTCCGTCCTCGCGCGGCTGCTCGCCGAGCATGAGGCGGATGCCGCGCGTCGCGCGCGCCTCGAGGCCGAGGCCGAGTACCTCGGGCGCCGCAGCCTCGGGTACCGTGCCGTGTTCAATGCCGAAGTGGGGACGTTCTTCGGGCGCACCCGGAGCGGCGAGTGGCGTATGCCGGCCGGGGAATACGACCCCGACGTGTGGGGCCACGACTACACCGAGACGAACGGCTGGGGCACCGCGTACACGGCGCCGCACGACGGCCGCGGGCTCGCCGAGCTGCACGGCGGAGAGAGCGCCCTCGGGGCATCCCTCGACCGCTTCTTCGCCCGCCCCGAGCGCGCGGAGGCCGCGAGCTGCGGGTCGTACGGCTTCGTGATCCACGAGCAGACCGAGGCGCGCGACGTGCGCATGGGCATGCTCGGCCTCTCGAACCAGCCCGCCCACCACATCCCGTTCTTCTACCTGCACGCCGGGCGTCACGACGACGCGCACCGCATCGTCACGCAGGCGCGCGACCGGCTGTTCGTGGGCTCCGACTTCGGGCAGGGATTCCCCGGCGACGAGGACAACGGAGAGATGTCGGGCTGGCACCTGTTCGCGAGCCTCGGCCTCTACCCGCTCACGCCGGCGAGCGACACCTTCGTGCTCACTCCCCCGCTGCTGCCGCGGGTCGTGGTGCGCCCCGAGGGCGGCGGCGAGCTCGTCATCACGGCGACGAACGCCGGCGCCCCGCACATCGCTCGCGTGCGCTGGAACGGCACGGAGTGGAACGACGTGTCGATCTCGCGGCGGATGCTGCGCGAGGGCGGCCTGCTGGAGTTCGAGCTCTCCGGCGCGCCCACCGGGTGGGCGGCCGATGCGCGACCGGTGTCGGCGTCGCTGCTGCACGGCCTCGCGACTCCCCCGCAAGATCTGCTCGCGCGCGTCGCCGGCGGCCCCGCCGACGACCTCGGCGCGTCCCCGGCAGCGCTCGCACCAGGAGACCGGATCGAGCTCCCGCTAGCCCCCTCTCCGGTCCTCCCCATTCCCCCGAAGTGTGAGTTCGGGTCGCCCGGAACGCCTTCCGGCAGCCCGAACTCACACTTCGGGGAAGTACGGGCGGGGGGCCTGTACACCGTGACGCTGAGCCAGCCGGCGCTCGCGGGGTGGGTGCTCGAGGGAGTGTCGCGCGACGGGGCCGTGCGCGAGCTCGACCGGCGCGAGAGCGAACCCTTCGAGCGGCCCGGGCAGCTGCGCCCATTCCGGCTCGCTGCCGGTCAGGCATCCGATCTCATCGCCGTTCGCTTCGTCGCCGAGACGCCGCTCACGCTGCTCCAGCTCGAGCTGCTCGACTGAAAGTCGTTGACTATGCCGGTTTAGTTCTCCATCCTCCCCAACAGGGGGCACACCGACCCGCCCCTTCTCAAGGAGGAGACATGACGAAGAAGCCGGCCGCACCGCGGCGCCACCGCACCGCGTTCTCAGCAGCCGTCGCCGCCACCGCGGCGGTGCTCGCCGCACTGCTGGCGCCGGGGGTCGCGAACGCCGCGCCCGTGAACGGCAACGCCGTGCATGCGAAGCACGGCCCCGTCAACGTGGCATACGTCGAGGTCAACGACAACGAGCTGGCGAACGTCGGCCGCTACACGCTCGACGACGGTGCGCCCGCCTTCGATGTCGCGGTGATCTTCGCCGCGAACATCAACTACGACGGCGAGAAGGCGCAGCTGTACTTCAACGACCAGGTGCAGCAGACGCTCGACGACGCGGCGACGCAGATCCGCCCGCTGCAGAAGAAGGGCATCAAGGTCACTCTGTCGATCCTCGGCAACCACCAGGGCGCCGGGCTCGCGAACTTCCCGACGCAGCAGGCGGCCGCGGACTTCGCCCGGCAGGTGGCCGCGGCGGTGCACGCCTATCACCTGGACGGCGTCGACCTCGACGACGAGTACTCGGACTACGGCGTGAACGGCACGCCCGAGCCGAACGCGCAGTCGGCGGGCTGGCTGATCTCGGCCCTGCGGAAGGATCTGCCGAACAAGATCATCTCGCTCTATGACATCGGGCCGGCCGGGGACTCGCTCGCCGCGGCCGACCCGTCGGTGAACGCGAGGCTGAGCTATGCGTGGAACCCGTGGTACTCGAGCTACGAGGCCCCCGTCGTGCCCGGGCTGCCGAAGTCGCGCATCTCGCCGGCAGCGGTCGACCTGCAGAGCACGCCGGTCTCGCTCGCCTCGTCGTTCGCGGCGCAGACCGTGAGCGACGGCTACGGCGTCTTCATGACGTACGACCTGCGGGCGGGCGACGAGAGCGCCTACGTCTCGGCGATCACCGAGAAGCTCTACGGTCAGGCATCCGTCTACCGCTGAGCGCGGCGCGCCAGTCGTCACAAAAGCGGCTCACCGAGCGTGGTGGGCCGCTTTTGTGACGACCGGGCGGGATGCTTCAGCCGCGGGTCGTCGAAAACGCGGCCGCGCGCAGGGAATGAGCCGCTTTCGTGACGACCGGGGCGGTGGCGGCGAAGAGGTCACGACCGGGGCGGTGGCGGCGAAGAGGTCACGACCGGGGCGGGGGCGCCGTGCTCTCGCGCACCGAGAGCTGCGGCGCAGGCCCGGGCCGGCTCGGCACGGGTGCGGTCGCATCCAGAGCATCGAGCAGCGTGCGCACGGCCACCTCGCCGAGCTCGACGGTGTCGCGCGTCAGCGTCGTGATCGAAGGACGCACGAGACGCACCATGAGCGAATCGTCGAACGAGGCGATCGACAGCGCCCCCGGCACGGCGATGCCCATCTCGTGCGCGACCCGCAGCCCGGCGAGAGCCATCACGTCGTTGTCGTAGACGATCGCGGTCGGCCGCTCGGGCAGCGAGAGCAGGCGGCGCGTCTCGGACGCCGCGGCCTCTGCGCTGTAGTCGGTCGGCGTGCTGGTGGCCGACTCGAGCGAGAACTGGCCGACGAACGACTGCAGCACCTCACTGCGCAGCAGGGTGTGCTCGAACTCGGCGGTGCCCGCGACATGCGCGAGGCGCCGGTGACCGAGCGCGGCGAGATAGCCGAACAGCGTGCGCGCCGCCTCGGAGTCGTCGACCCACACCGTGGGAACGGAGGTGTCCCGCGAGGGGTGGCTGCCGATCAGCACGCCGGGCAGCCCGAGCTCGTCGAGAAGGGCCAGCCGCGGGTCGTTCGCGCGCGGGTCGACGACGATGACGCCGTCGACGCGATGCGCGTGCCACCACTCGCGATAGGTCTCGACCTCTTCCTCGAGGCTCGAGACGACGAGCATGTGCAGCGCTGTGTGCGCGGGTGAGAGGCCGAGCTGGATGCCGGACAGGAGCTCGGGGAAGAACGTCTCGGTGCCGAGGATGCGCGCGGGTCGGTTCAGCACGAAGCCGATCACGCCGGCCCGCGACTGCCCGAGCGCCTGGGCCGCGCTGTTGGGCCGCCAGTTGAGCTCCTGCGCGATGGCGAGGATGCGCTGGCGAGTCTCTGCGCTGACGCCGGGCCGGTCGTTGAGCGCGAACGAGACCGCCCCCTTCGAGACGCCCGCGCGCCGCGCGATGTCGCCGATGGTGGCGCGCCGTGGCTGGGGAGGCATTTTTCTCCGCAAAGTTGACTAAATCGGTTTAGTTCTTCAAGCTACCGTAACAGCGGGGGTCCGGCGGCAAGTTGCTAAGACTTTTCTAGACCGATTTAGTTCCCCGTGACCATGCCACAAAGGAGTTGCAAGCACATGCGCAGAACACGCCTCATCGCGGCGGCGGCCCTTGCCGGGGTCGCGGCACTCGGAATCACCGCGTGCTCGTCCGGCGGAAGCGGCTCGGGCTCGAGCCAGTCCGACTCGGGCAAGATCACCGGCGACATCACGCTGCAGACGTGGTCGCTCACCCCGACCTACACCGACTACCTCAACGGGGTCATCTCGGCCTTCGAGAAGAAGCACCCGGGCGCCAAGGTGAAGCTGCTCGATCAGCCGGGTGACGGCTACTCCGACAAGGTGCTGTCGCAGGCATCCACCAACTCGCTGCCCGATGTCGTCAACCTTCCGCCCGACTTCGCGCTGCCGCTCGCGCAGCAGGGCTACCTCGAGGACCTCAGCACGCACACCGACCTCGACAAGACCTACGTCAAGAGCGCGGTCGACGCGTACCACTTCAACGGCGTCGACGGCTACTACGGCTTCCCCTGGTACCTCGGCACCGACCTCGACTACTGGAACAAGAAGCAGCTCGACGGCTGCGGCCTCGACTCGAGCAACCCGCCGAAGACGACCGACGAGCTGTTCGCGCAGGCCAAGACCATGCACGACAACTGCCCCGACACCTACCTGATGAGCCGCATGCCCGGCATCGGCGACTTCACGGTCGAGGGCATCAAGGTGCTCAACAAGGACGGCACCAAGTTCGTCTTCGACACCAAGAAGGCCGAGGCCCTCGTCGACACCTACGCGAACGCCTACAAGAGCGGCTACATGCCGCCGACCGTGCTGAACGGCGACTACCTCGGCAACTCGACGCTGTTCACGCAGGGCAAGGTCGCCTGGACGACCGGCGGCTCGACGTCGTACAACGACTTCGTCAAGAACAACCCGAGCCTCAAGGACAACGTCGCCGTCACCGCCGCGCTCAGCGTGCCGCCGGTGTACGTGCAGGGGCTCAGCGTCGCCAAGGACAGCAAGCACCTCGCCACCGCGATCGCGTTCGCCGAGTTCCTGACGGATGCCACCAACCAGAACGCCTTCGGCCACGCGGCCAATGTGTTCCCGTCGACGCTCGCCTCGGCGAACGACCCGTACTACTCGAAGGACGACGGCACCGTCTCGGGCAAGGCCCGCGTCATCGGCTACGCCGAGCTCAAGAAGTCGAAGGTGCTGCAGCCCTATGTGGTCAACAGCGCCATGAGCGACTACTTCAACCAGCAGCTCGCGCTGGCCATCAAGGGCCAGATCTCGCCGCACGAGGCGCTGTCGAAGGCCGAAGACAAGATGAACCAGCTGCTCGAGCAGCAGCAGTAGACCCAGGGGTGGGGGAAGACCGCGGGCGGCGCGCATCGGCGCCGCCCGCGGCATCCACTCATCGCCGCCCGCGCAGCACACGCGCACCGCAACACCTCGAACGCAACGCACGCCACAACACGTAAGGAGGGCGCGATGAGGGCGAACCGCTGGTTCTCGCCGTGGATCATGGTCGCGCCGGCACTGATCTGGCTTCTGGCCTTCTCGGTCTGGCCGTCGCTCAACACGATCCGCATGTCGTTCACGAACGCCAAGCCGCTCGGCCACAACGAGCACTGGGTCGGCCTGCAGAACTTCATCGAGATCTTCCACGACGACCAGGTGCTCGGCGCGCTGATCAACAGCGGCATCTACATGCTCGTCTGCCTGCCGCTGCTGACGATCCTGCCGCTGCTCATCGCCGTGCTCGTCGAGAAGAAGCTGCGGTTCATCTCGTTCTTCCGCACGGCGTTCTACACCCCGGTCATCGCCTCGGCCGTCGTCGTCGGCCTCATCTGGACCTGGCTGCTCGACGACCGCGGCCTCGTGAACAACGTGGCGCAGGCGCTGCACGTCATCCAGGGCCCGATCCCGTTCCTCACCGACCGCTGGCTCGTGATCTTCAGCGCGATCAGCCTCACGGTGTGGAAGGGCCTCGGCTACTACATGATCATCTACCTCGCCGCCCTCGGGAACATCGGCCGCGACCTGCACGAGGCGGCGGCGATGGACGGCGCCGGCGCCGTGCGGCGATTCTGGAGCGTCACGGTCCCCAACGTGCGCGGCACGATGACGCTGATCGCGATCCTCGTGTGCGTCTCGGCGCTGCGCGTGTTCTCCGAGCTCTACATCCTCACCGGCGGTCACGGCGGCCCCGGCGGCCAGGACATCTCGCTCGTCATGCTGATCCAGCAGTACGCGCGGGGCTTCTACGGCAACCTCGGCTACGCCTCGGCGCTCAGCATCCTGCTGTTCCTCATCACGCTGATCCCGATGCTTGTGCTCGCGCGCATCAACAACAGGGCGGAGCAATCATGACGACGACAACGACGACGGATGCCGCAGCCCAGCAGCCCCTCACGCGCGCGGCGAAGCGCCGCCGGCACCGCACCTTCGGCGAGGCGTCGATGACCGAGAAGGTCGTGCGCTACGTGCTGCTGATCTTCGTGCTGTTCATCACGCTCGGCCCGTTCCTGTGGGAGCTCTCGACCTCGCTCAAGGGCCCCGACGAAGACATCTACACGACGAATCCGCAGTTCATCCCGAGCGAGCCGACCCTCGCGAACTACCTGCACGTCATCCAGGCGATCCCGGTGTTCGGCTACATCGGCAACTCGCTGATCGTGGCGGCACTGGCCGTCGGCGGCAACGTGATCTTCTCGACGCTCGCCGGCTTCGCCATCGCGCGCCTCAGGTGGCGCGGGCGCCGCATCGTGCTCGGCCTGTTCCTCGCGACCCTCGTGCTGCCCGGTGAGGCGACGATCATCTCGCAGTTCGTGACGGTGCGCAGCCTCGGCCTCGCCGACAGCCTGCTCGGCGTCGCCCTGCCCGGCATGATCGCGGCCCTCAACGTGCTGCTCATGTACAACGCCTTCCGCCAGGTGCCCGACGAGATCGACCAGGCCGGCGTGATGGACGGCGCGACCTCGTGGCAGCGGCTGTGGTTCATCGCGCTCCCCGCGGTGCGCGGCACGATCGCCGTGATCGCGATCTTCTCGTTCATCGGCGCATGGGACGACTTCCTGTGGCCGCTCATCGTGCTGACCACGCCCGAGAAGTTCACCCTCACGATCGGCCTGCAGTACCTCTCCGGCACCTTCGCCAACGACCAGCGCATGATCGCCGCCGGCACGATGATCGCCTTCATCCCCATCGCGATCGTGTTCTCCGTCTTGCAGCGCTTCTTCTTCAAGGGCGTCGAAGAGGGCGGAGTGAAGGGCTAACGCATGAGATTCGGTGTCAACTACACGCCCAGCGCCGGCTGGTTCCATTCCTGGCTCGAATTCGATGCGGATGCCGCGCGCCGCGACCTCGACGGCATCGCCTCGCTCGGCGTCGACCACGTGCGGGTGTTCCCCCTGTGGGGAGTCGTGCAGCCGAACCGCGGCCTCATCCGCCGCGCCGCGCTCGACGACATCGGCGCGCTGATCGACGTCGCCGGCGAGTTCGGCCTCGACGTCAACGTCGACGCGATCCAGGGGCACCTGTCGAGCTTCGACTTCCTGCCCGCGTGGCTCGCCACGTGGCACCGCCGCAACATGTTCACGGACCCCGAGGCGATCGACGGCGAGCTGCACTATGTGCGCGCCCTCGCCGAGCTCCTCGCGAGCCGCCCGAACGTCCTCGGCCTGACGCTCGGCAACGAGCTGAACCAGTTCGCGGCCGCG
>NZ_JBLRDT010000114.1:0-8664 GCF_057512245.1 Gryllotalpicola sp. CP2-P1 | reverse complement strand
GACCGCGGCGAGCACGGACAGCACCACGAACCCGGCGGGAGACAGGCCGGGGATGCCCGCCCGCAGCAGCCGGAGCCGCAACCGCTCCCCGGGGCGCTGCCGTGACGACGCGCGCCGCTCCGCCACCCGCCCCGACCGGCGGGTGGCGGAGGCGATGAGAAGCACTCCGGCGGCAAGAACGCCGCCGAGAAGCGCCCCGAGCCAGGCATCCGTCACCATGCGAACGTCACCATGTCTCTGCCTGCCCGAGCACGATCGCCGGGTCGAAGCCGGCCGCTCGGTACTTGGCGAGCTTGGCGGGGTGCCCGCCCGTGGGCCGGAGCTCGCCGCCTGCGCGCTGGAAGAGCGCGCTCGCCTCGATCACGCCCGCGTTCACCGCGCCGGAGAGCGCGAGGATCTCGCTCACGAACCGTGTGCCGCTGCGATCGAGCTCGCAGAAGACGACGAGGTCGATGCAGTTCGCGACCGTGGGCACGATGAACCCGGCGTCGATGTTGCGACCGGCGAGCAGCGGCAGCGTGCAGAGCTTGGCGAGCGCATCTCGCGCGGAATTGGCGTGGATCGAGCACGCTCCGGGGACGCCGGCGTTGAGGGCGAGCAGCAGGTCGAGCGCCTCGGCCTCGCGCACCTCGCCCACGACGATGCGGTCGGGCCGCATGCGCAGCGCCTCTTTGATGAGGCGCCGCAGGGTGATCTCGCCCGACCCTTCGAGCGACGGCTGGCGGCATTGCATGGCGACCACGTCCCGCACGGCGAGATCGAGCTCGAAGGTCTCCTCGACGGTGACGACGCGGTCGGTTCGGCGCGCGGCCGACATGAGCGCCCCGAGCATGGTGGTCTTCCCGCTCTGCGTCGCGCCCGCGACGAGGATGTTGCACCCGGCCAGCACCGACATGCGCAGGAACTCGGCTGCCTGACGACTGAGCGAGCCGAGGGCGACGAGCTGCTGCAGCTCGCGGATGCGCGAGGAGAACTTGCGGATGTTGACCGACCATGCACGGCTCACGTCGGGGATGACGACGTGCAGGCGCGAACCGTCGGCGAGCGAGGCATCGACGAACGGCTGGCTGACGTCGACGCGGCGACCGGAGTCTGACAGCATCCGCTCGACGAGATCGCGAACCTCTCCCTCGGTCAGGACCACGGGGGTCAGCTCGGACTTCCCGCCGCGCGCGACGAAGACCCGGTGCGGCTGGTTGATCCAGATCTCTTCGACCTCGGGGTCGTCGAGGTACTGCTGCAGAGGGCCGAGCCCGCTCACGGCCGCGACGACCTCGGCCTCAGCCGCCCGCTCATCGGCGAGCAGCGGCACCGTGCCGCCGAGCGCGAGCTCGGAATAGCGGCGCACCTCGTCGCGGGCGAGCTCTGCGGCCACGGCCCGACCGGCGTCGCCGCCCTGCAGGCGTACGCGTTCGCGCACCCGGTCGGTAATCTGCCGCACGGCATCCGTCATGGAAGGCAGGATGCCGAACAACCGTCATCGCCCGCGCAAGTTATCCACAGTCGGTGCGCCCCCGATCCCTTGGTCGTTTCTCAGGGTTCACCCGGAAGACTCGCCACGAGCCCCTCGATAGACTTCAGGAACGCACCGGCGGGAATGGTGAAACTGGCAGACACGCAGGATTTAGGTTCCTGTGCCGCAAGGCGTGAGGGTTCAAGTCCCTTTTCCCGCACGCAGCCCCTTTCGACACAGCAGGAGAACCGTGGTCCACGCCTCTCTCGTCCCCTGGTTGGACCCGCAGACGATCATTCACAGCGCCGGCCCCTGGGCCCTGCTGGTCGTGTGCGCGATCATCTTCGCCGAGACCGGTCTTCTGATCGGTTTCGTCCTTCCCGGCGACACCCTGCTGCTCATCAGCGGCGTCGTCTCGGCCCCCGGTGTCATGCTCTTCCACTGGCACGTCTACTGGGTCGCGCTTTTCATCGCCATCGCGGCGTTCCTCGGCGGTGAGCTCGGCTACTACATCGGCCGCAAGGCGGGCCCGCCCATCTTCGAGCGGCGCGAGTCCGGACTGTTCTCCAAAGAGAACGTCGATCGCACCAACGAGTTCTTCACCCGCTTCGGCCCCGCCGCCGTGATCGTCGCGCGCTTCGTCCCCGTCGTGCGCACCTTCGCGCCGATCGCGGCCGGCGTCGGCAAGATGCCGTACCGCCGCTACAGCCTCTACAACGCGATCGGGGCCGTGCTGTGGGCCGGCGGCATCGTGTATCTCGGCTACCTGCTGCACTTCATCCCCCCGGTGCAGCACTTCGTCACGGACTACATCGACGTCATCCTCATCGCCGCGGTCGTGGTCGCGATCGTCCCGACCGGCCTCCACCTGCTGAACACGCAGCGCAAGGCGAAGCGCGCCGAGGCCGAGCGCCGCTCCTAAGAGCGGGGCAGGGCCGCGAGTAGGGGCGTGATCGCCTCGAAGGCACGCGCCCGATGGCTGACCCCGCTCTTGCGCTCGGGTGCGAGCTCCGCAGCGGATGCCCCGCCTTCGCCGTCCGGAAGGAAGATCGGGTCGTAGCCGAACCCGTTCGCGCCCCGCGCCTCGCGGGCGAGGCGCCCCGGCCACAGCCCTTCGACGGTCGCTTCGCGCGCATCGGCGCCGCTGCCCGACACCAGGGCGATCGTGCACGAGAAGTGCGCGCCGCGGTTCGCGTCGGGAACATCGGCGAGCTGGTCGAGCAGCAGCTGCAGGTTGGCGCGATCATCGCCGTGCCGGCCCGACCAGCGCGCTGAGAAGATGCCGGGGGCGCCACCCATGATGTCGACGCAGATGCCCGAGTCATCCGCCAGCGCCGGCAGGCCCGTATGCGCGGCGGCGGCGCGCGCCTTTATCAGCGCGTTCTCGGCGAAGGTCGCGCCGTCTTCGACCGGTTCGGGGCCGTCGTAGGTCACGATCTCGAGCTCGCTCACTCCGAGCGCGAGGATGGTCTGGAACTCGCGCGCCTTGTGCGCGTTGTGGGTGGCGAGCACGACGCGCATGGCTACTCCCCCGCGAGATCCTGCGCGAGAGCCGCCTGCTGGAGGTCCGCCAGCTCGGCGTTCCCGATCAGCGCGAGATCGAGCAGCGTGTTGAGCTCGTCGCGGTCGAACGGCGTGCCCTCGGCGGTGCCCTGCACCTCGATGAACTTGCCACCGCCCGTGACCACGACGTTCATGTCGGTTCCGGCGCGGGAATCCTCGACATATGCCAGATCGAGCATCGGCTCGCCGGCGACGATGCCGACGGAGATCGCCGACACCGAGTCGGTCAGCGGCTGTGCCTTCTTCCCGATGAATCCGCGCTCCTTGCCCCAGGCCAGCGCGTCGGCCAGCGCGACGTACGCACCAGTGATCGACGCGGTGCGGGTGCCGCCGTCGGCCTGCAGCACGTCGCAGTCGAGCACGATCGTGTTCTCGCCGAGCGCCTTGAAGTCCACCACCGCGCGCAGCGATCGGCCGATCAGGCGGCTGATCTCGTGCGTGCGGCCGCCCACGCGGCCCTTCACGGCCTCGCGGTCGCTGCGCGAGTTCGTCGCACGCGGCAGCATCGAGTACTCGGCGGTGACCCAGCCCTTGCCCTGACCCGTCATCCAGCGCGGCACACCGTTGGTGAACGACGCCGTGCACAGCACCTTGGTGTCGCCGAAGCTGATCAGGGCGCTGCCCTCGGCCTGCTTGCTCCAGCCGCGCTCGATGGTGACGGGGCGCAGCTGCCCGGGCGTGCGCCCGTCGGCGCGAAGGGTGTCGGTCACGTCGGTGCCTTTCGGTCGTTCGAGCTCAGCGCTCGATCAGGGGGAGGTCGATGACGCCGGTCTGCACGAGGTCGACGCGCGAGACGTCGAGGCCCAGCATGCGGTTCGCCAGTCGCTGGAAGGCGAGGGTGTCGGCACCCGTCGCCTCGTAGTGGATCAGGGGCTCGGTCGACGCGCGGCGCTCGAGGCCACCGCCGACGAGGATGCGGTACACGTCGTTCGCCGTCTCGACGTCGCTCGACACGAGGCTCACGCTCTCGCCCATGACATACGAGATGGCGCCCTTGAGGAACGGATAGTGCGTGCAGCCCAGCACGAGCGTGTCGACGCCCGCGTCTTTGAGGGGCCGAAGATAGTCGGATGCCTGAGCGAGCAGCTCGGGGCCGCTGGTGACCCCGGCCTCGACGAACTCGACGAAGCGGGGGCAGGCCGCGGTGAACAGCTCGAGGTCGGGCGCCGCGGCGAAGGCATCCTCATAGGCCCTCGAATTGACCGTGCCGAGCGTGCCGATCACGCCCACGCGCCGGTTGCGGGTCGTGGCGACCGCGCGGCGCACGGCGGGCTGGATGACCTCGACCACGGGAACGTCGTAGCGCTCGCGCGCATCGCGCAGCATCGCCGAGCTCGCCGTGTTGCAGGCGATGACGAGCATCTTGACACCCTGCTCGACCATGAAGTCGAGCACCTCGAGCGCATAGCGGCGCACGTCGGCGATCGGCTTCGGTCCGTAAGGCGAGTGGGCGGTGTCGCCGATGTAGAGGATGCTCTCGTTCGGCAGCTGATCGCGCACCGCTCGCGCGACCGTGAGCCCACCGACGCCCGAATCGAAGATCCCGATCGGCGCATCGCTCATGCGAGTAAGTCTAAGTAGTGTGGCCGATATGACCGGTTCAACGGCTCTGCTGACCGACCGCTATGAGCTCACGATGCTGGACGCCGCGCTGGCCGACGGCACCTATTCGCGCGAGTCGGTGTTCGAGGTCTTCGCCCGGCGGCTGCACGGCCGGCGCTACGGCGTGGTGGCGGGCACCGGCCGCCTGCTCGAGCTGATCTCGCGGTTCCGCTTCGGCGAGGCCGAGCTCGAGTGGCTGCGGGCGGAGCACGTGGTCTCGGACCGCACCCTCGACTGGCTCGCCGACTACCGCTTCACCGGCACGATCACGGGCTACCGCGAGGGCGAGGTGTACTTCCCGGGCTCGCCCCTGCTCACCGTCGAGGCACCGTTCGCTGAGGGGGTCATCCTCGAGACCCTCGTGCTCTCGGTGCTCAACTACGACTCGGCGATCGCGACGGCCGCGAGCCGGATGGTGCACGCCGCCGCCGGCCGCCCCATCGCCGAGATGGGTTCGCGCCGCGCCAACGAGGACGCCGCGGTCGCCGCCACCCGCGCCGCCTACATCGCCGGCTTCGCGGCCTCGTCGAACCTCGAGGCGGGGCGGGTCTGGGGCCTGCCGACCATGGGCACCGCCGCCCACGCCTTCACCCTGCTGCACGATTCGGAAGAGGACGCCTTCCGCTCGCAGGTCGCCGCGATGGGCGTCGGCACGACGCTGCTCGTCGACACCTACGACGTCGAGCAGGGCGTCGAGACGGCCGTTCGCGTCGCGGGGCCGGAACTCGGTGGCATCCGCCTGGACTCCGGCGACCTGCCCAAGCTGGTCGGCAAGGTGCGCGCGCAGCTCGACGCGCTCGGAGCCACGAAGACCAAGATCACGGTGACCAACGACCTCGACGAGTACGCGATCGCCGCTCTCTCGGCGAGCCCCGTCGACAACTACGGCGTAGGAACCTCGGTGGTCACCGGGTCCGGCTCGCCGGCGGCCGGCATGGTCTACAAGCTGGTCGCACACAAGACGGATGCAGGCGAGTGGATTCCCGTCGCGAAGAAGTCCGACGGGAAGGCATCCGTCGGCGGCCGCAAGATCCCGATCCGGCACCTCGACTCGTCGGGCACGGCGACCGCCGAGGTCGTGCACGTGCTCACCACGCGGCCCCCGCGCGCAGAGGGGCGCGAGCTGCTCGCGACGCTGATGAGCGATGGTGAGCCGGATGCCGCGTTCCTCGGCCCCGCCGGAGTGAGTGCCGCCCGGGCGCACAACGCCAAGGCGATCGACGAGCTGCCCGAGGAGGCCTTCCGGCTCGGCGCGGGCGACCCCGTGCTCAAGACGCTGTTCGTGTAGCGAGCGCGCTTCCCTGAGCGAACTCAGTCGGTCAGCGCGTCGTAGATCTCTTTGCACTCCGGGCAGATCGGGAACTTCTCGGGATCGCGCCCGGGAACCCACACCTTGCCGCACAGTGCCTTCACCGGCTTGCCCGTCACGGCCGACTCGAGAATGGCTTCCTTCTTCACGTAATGCGAGAAGCGGTCATGGTCGCCTTCTTCGACGGATTCCTGCTCAAGCAGCTCTTCGAGCTCGCGATCGAGCGTCGCCGTGCTGCCGCCCTCCAGGGGTCCGCCGGGTTCCGAGATGCTCATGGTCTCAAGTGTATGAGCGGGTCACGCCGCTTTGACCGCGGCGTCGAGCATCTGCGGCCCACGCCGGTTGAAGATCGCGGCACCGCCCACGACTCCGCCGACCAGCGCCAGCGCCCCCACCACGAGCCCCGCCCACAGCGACGACACGAACCAGGCGGGGTCGACGAAGACGCCGAGCACGCCGAACACGATGGCGGGCGCAGACAGCACGATGATGACCACCAGGCTGAAACCCTGCACGACCGCAGCCGCAGCGCCCACGCTCTGCGGCTGCGCGAATGGGCTGTCGCCGGGCTTCGGCACCGGGTACGGCGTGAGCGTCGACGTCACGCTCGAGAGCCCGAGGCCGACGAACAGCTCGCACACGGTCACGCCGACGAGCGCCAGCGCGACGTGCGCGTCGCCGTAGAAGTACACAGACACGGCCGTGCCCACCACGATGAGCGGGATGCCGATGAACAGCAGCGGCACCAGGCGGCCGATGCGGTCGGCGAGCCCCGTGGTGCCCGCCACGACGTGCAGCCAGATGGCGGTTCCGTCGTAGGCGACGTCGTTGTGCGCCGCCCAGCCGAGGAACAGCACCATGATCGGCAGCGGCAGCAGCGCGGGGTACGTCCCCGGAATCGCGTGCACGACGGCGAACGCCGTGAGGATGATGATCGGGATGACCGGGATCATCACGAGGGAGACCCAGTAGCGGGCATCCCGCCCCCAATAGCTGAGGCTGCGCGCCGCGACCGCTCCCCACGGGGTCGCCGGCATCACGCTGAACCACCCGAGCCCCGCATACGTCTTCACCTCGCCCGAGCGCGAGGGCGTGACGAGCATGTG
The DNA here is from genome assembly GCF_057512245.1 of Gryllotalpicola sp. CP2-P1. Classification (NCBI taxonomy): domain Bacteria; kingdom Bacillati; phylum Actinomycetota; class Actinomycetes; order Micrococcales; family Microbacteriaceae; genus Gryllotalpicola; species Gryllotalpicola sp. CP2-P1. The sequence continues at coordinate 1,631 of NZ_JBLRDT010000114.1, read as the reverse complement.
CGCGACGAGCGCACGCCACGCCAGCCAGAGCGCTGCGAGCATGGCGATCGCGATCAGCAGCTCGAGCGCCGCGGCGCCCCCGCGGCCGACGGCCGTGTCGGCGGGAACGGCCCAGGCCGCGCACATCGGCGACCAGCGCAGGATGTCGGCGAGCACGGTCATGATCGAGAAGCCGCGCGCACCCCAGTCGACGTTCGACAGCGACAGCACGAGCGGCGAGATCAGGACGACCAGCAGCACGCCGACCACGCCGGTCAGCTCGCGCGCGCGACGTGTGTCGAGCAGGAATCCGGCGGCCGCCGTCGCGACCCGCGCGGCGAGCACGCTCGTCGCCGTCGCAAGCACCGCGCTGATCAGCGCCAGCACGGCGAGCCAGAAGCCATGCGACCAGGTCACGACCGTGGCGAGCGCGCACACCGCGAGCACGATCGCCGGCACCGAGAGGATCGACCCGGCCGCGAGGCCCACCGCGAGCCGATCGGTGGGGATGCCGAAGAGGGCGAACTTGCGCGGGTCGAGCGTGTCGTCGACGCCGAAGACGAGCGGCAGCAGCAGGAAGCCGGTCGTCACCGCCGCCCCGACCACGATCACGATGGAGCGAACGGATGTCACATCGGGCACGAACCGCGCCGCGACGAGCCCCCCGACCAGCAGCGCCATCATGCCGATGCCGTAGAGCGACGCGATGACGAGACCGACCACCTGCCACGGGCTGCGGCGGAAGGCCCCGCCGAGCAGGGCGAGCTTGAGGCGCAGGAAGCGGGGGACGTCGGCGAAGGCCTCCCTCATCGTCTTCGCGGCGGTCAGGCCGAGCGTGCGAGCGGAGGCGGCCGCCTGCCGGCCGTCGGGCGCCTTCACTCGGAGAAGCTGTGCAGCCACTCGAGGCCCTCCGCCGCCTTGCGCCCCCCAGCCAGCTCGACGAAGCGCTCTTCGAGCGTCTTCTGCCCGCGCACCTCGTCGGCGGTGCCCGAGTCGAGCACGACGCCCGCGACGATGATCGCGACGCGATCGCAGATGCGCTGGATGAGATCCATGCTGTGGCTGGACAGCACGACCGTGCCGCCTGCTGCCACGTACTTCTGGAGGATCTCGGTGATGTTCGCCGCAGAGACCGGGTCGACCGACTCGAACGGCTCGTCGAGCACGAGCACGCGCGGCGAGTGGATCAGCGCGGCGGCCAGGGCGATCTTCTTCGTCATTCCGGCGGAGTAGTCGGCGACGAGGCGCCCGACGGCCGCCTCGAGGCCGAACGCCGCGACGAGGTCGTTCACCCGCGCCTTCACGGTGCCCGCGTCGAGGCCGCGCAGCGTGCCGCAGTAAAAGAGGAACTGCGCCCCGGTGAGGCGGTCGAAGAGCCGCAGGCGGTCGGGCAGCACCCCGATCAGCCGCTTCGCGTGCTCGGGCTGCTTCCAGACGTCGACGTCGTGCACGACGACCTCGCCCGAGTCGGGGCGCAGCAGCCCACTCACGATCGACAGCATCGTCGTCTTGCCGGCGCCGTTGGGGCCGACTATTCCGTAGAAGGACCCCTCTGGCACGTCGATGCTCACGCCGTCGAGCGCGATCGTGCCGCCGAAGCGCTTGTAGAGCTGGCGGATGCCGAGGGCCGTCGGCTTGGGCTCGGGAACCGG
>NZ_JBLRDT010000113.1:0-8690 GCF_057512245.1 Gryllotalpicola sp. CP2-P1 | reverse complement strand
GGAGGAGCAGCGCGACGAGGAGCGCGGCATGGACTACTCGGTGGAAGAGGCCGACGGTGACGCCATCGCGGCAGAGACCGGCGCCCTCGGCTGATTCGCGTCGACATGCTCGCCGCCCGCGTACCTGTGGAAAAGTCGGCCCGGTTACCGAAGTTGTGGAATGTTTGTTCCGATTAGATCCGGGAAGTCGGCAAGGCGGCTGGTCGCCGATGTGGAAGACCTGGCGAAGCTTCCGGTGGTCGAGGCGGCGGTGCTGGGCGGGCTCATCGGGCGCGAGAGCGCGCAGGCGATCAGCAGCGAGCTGAAGAGCGCTGCAGATGCGGCCGCGCCGTCCGAGGTGGCGACCGTCGAGAGCGAGCTCGTCGAGCTCGCCGTGATGATGCCGGCCGATCGGCTGCGCGAGGTAGCGCACAGACGCGCCGCCGCGCTGACCCCCGAGGTCGTCGAAGAGCGCGCGCGGGTCGCCCACGAGAAGCGGTTCTTCTGGATCGGCAAAGAGGAAGACGGCGCCGCGCGCGTGTCCGGGCTGCTGCCGGTGGAATACGCGGCGACCTTGCGCACCGTGCTCGACGGCTACGCGAGCCTCAAGCGGAAGGTCACCTTCGCCGAAGGCCAGCAGGCCCCGGCCGACCCTCGCACGATCGGCCAGAAGTACGCCGATGGCCTGCGCGACGTGTTCGCCGCCCACGCGCGTCTCGCGGACACGCTCGAGCTCGGCGGCGACCATCCCACCGTGTGGGTCTCGACGACCGAGGCCGAGCTCGCCTCGGGGAAGGGCCTGGCGTTCTTCGCCGGGTCCGCCGAGCCGACGAGCGTGCAGCTCGCCCGCAAGATGGTCTGCAGCGGGGGCCTGCAAGAAGTCGTGCTGACCGAGGCGGGTGCGTTCCTGCGGCTCGGGCGCACAAGCAGAGGTTTCACCCGCCGGCAGCGCCGGGCCATGGTCGCCCGCGACGGTGCCGAGTGCGTCATTCCCGACTGCCACGTGCCGGCCTACCGCACCGAGGCGCACCACGTGCTCAGCTGGTTCCAGGGCGGCCCGACCGACGTCGACAACGGTGTCCTTCTGTGCCCCTTCCACCACGACGAAGTCGAGAAGGGGCCGTGGCAGATCCGCATGATCGACGGCAGGCCCTGGGTGCGCTGGTCTTACGGCGGAAAGATCATCGACTGGCAGCCCGTGAACTCCAACACCCCGATACCGCTCAGTTCCTGACCCCGACGGCGAGGCAGAGGTCTGCCCGCTGTGAGGCGTGGAGGTCGGCGGGGGTCGACACGCTCTGGCGAGCGCCGAAGTCGGTGGAGCGACGGAAACCGTGACGTGCTGTTACCCGTCGAAGTCCGTCGACACCGTGACGTGCTCCCAGGCGGCGAGCTCGGCCTGCTGCGACGCGAGCTCTGCCCGCGTGCGCGCGAGGGCATCGGTGCCGAGCAGCAGCCGCAGCGGCGGCTCGGGCGATGCGACCACGTCGATGATCGCCTGCGCGAACTTCGCGGGGTCGCCCGGCTGGCTGCCGTCCTCAGCAGCGCTCTTGCGGCGCGTGCCCGCCGTCGAGGCGTAGTCCGCGATCGGCTCGGCCGACTGCCCGAGCGATCGCCCCGCGAAGTCCGTGCGGAAGCCGCCCGGCTCGACGACGACCACGCGGATGCCGAGCGGCTCGAGCTCCTGCCGCAGCGACCCCGACAGGCCTTCCACGGCGAACTTCGACGCCGCGTAGTAGCCCGAGCCCACCGGCGAAGTGCGCCCCGCGATCGACGAGAGGTTCACGATCGTTCCCGAGCGGCGTGCGCGCATGCCCGGAAGCACCTGCTTCGTGACATCCACCAGCCCGAAGAAATTGGTCTCGAAGAGCTCGCGCACCGCGGCGTCCTCGCCCTCTTCGACGGCCGCGCGGTAGCCGTGACCCGCGTTGTTGACGAGCACGTCGATGCCGCCGAACCGCGTCTCGGCCTGCGCGACGGCGGCGACCACCTGGTCGTGCCTGGTCACGTCGAGCGGCAGGGCGAGGGCCGAGCCGGGATGCCGGGCCGCGAGCTCCGCGATCGAGTCGGCGTTCCGCGCGGTGATCACCGCATTGTCGCCTCGATGGAGCACCGCTTCGGCGAGCGCGCGCCCGAAGCCCGTCGAACAGCCGGTGATGAACCACGTCGTCATGCTTCGATCCTGCCCCCGGCCGCGCCGCGATGCGACCACACCGACGCGACGGCAGGATTCGAACCTGCGGCAGACGGAGTATGAAACCGTTCCCTTCGACCACTTGGATACGCCGCGATGCCTCACACGGTAGGCACCCGCCCCGCGGCGGTGCGAGGCGTGTTGCGCCCGCTTACGCCGCGTTACGAAACGTGCCGCTACAGTCGAGACATCCCCATGAACGCCCCCGCCGCCTCCCGCCCGTGGGGCTTCGTGCTGGTCGCCGTCGCCGGAGTGCTCTGGGGCACGGGCGGTCTCGCCGCGACCTTCGCGGCGCAGCACAGCACCCTCTCGTGGCCCGCGCTCTCGGCGCTGCGCCTCGTCGCCGGCGGGCTCCTCATGGTGGCGCTCACCGCGGCCACGGGCGAGCTGCGGCGCATCCCCCGTACCCCTGCGTCGCTGCGGCACATCGGCCTGACGGCGCTGCTCTCGGCCGTCTATCAGGGCGCGTACTTCCAAGCCCTCGCGCTCGTCGGCGTCGCGGTGGCGACGGTCATCGCGCTCGGTTCGGCGCCCGTCGCCGTCGCGATCGCGAGCGCGATCAGGGGGCGGCGCATGCCCTCCGCCGCCGTCATCGTCGCGCTCGTCGCCGCCGTGGTCGGGCTGATTCTCGTGACGGATGCCCCTGCTGTGGCATCCGACCCGGCGAAGACCGCGCTCGGCGTGCTGCTCGCGCTCGTCGCCGGCCTGTCGTTCGCCGGCACCACGGTCGTGAACCGGCGGGCCGTTCCCGGCCTCACGCCCGCCGCTCTGATCGCGACCTCGTTCACCGTGGCGGGGCTGCTCGTCGCGATCTGGGGCGCGTTCGCGGGCTTCGACCTCATGGGCACGGATGCCGCCGGCTGGGCCTGGATCGCCTTCCTCGCCGCCGTGCCCACGGTGCTCGCCTACCTCGCCTTCTTCGGCGGCCTGCTGCGCGGGGTGCCGTCGACGACGGCTGCGATCCTGTCGCTCATCGAGCCCGTCACGGCGACGGTGCTCGCGGTCACCGTGCTGCGCGAGCCGCTGACGCTCGCGGCATCCATCGGCATCATCCTGCTTCTGCTCGCCGTCGTCCTCGTGCGCCCGCAGCGGGCGGGGGACGGCGCCATTGCGACGGTCGACGAGGCCGAGCCGGGTACCTGACGGTCACACGGTGCAACACTTCTTGGCACAGGGCGCGATGAGCAAACAGGCTGAGAATGTCAACAGGACGCGCCGTGCAGGCCGCGCCGTCGCAGAAGGAGGACCACGTGGCGGAACCCGAACGTCTTCACCGGCTTGAGAACGACGACCAGGCGACCGCTCTCGGCGGTCTGTCCGCCGACGAGTTCAAACTCGCCTTCCGTCACCACCCCGCCGGCGTCGCACTGATCACCGCCGACGCCGGTGAGGGCCCCGTTGCGATGACGGCCACGTCGGTGTTCTCGGTGAGTGCCGAGCCGCCGCTGCTCGTGTTCTCGATCTCCGACCAGTCGTCGGCGTCCGCCACGATCACGAAGGCCGACACGCTGATCGTGCACCTGCTGTCGGCCGACCAGCTCGACCTGGCGCGCCTCGGCGCGACGAGCGGCATCGACCGCTTCGCCGACACGTCCCTCTGGGACCGCCTCATCACGGGCGAGCCGTACTTCCCCGCCGTGCGCACCTGGATCCGCGGCCGCGTGATCGACCGCATGCGCGCCGGGTCGTCGACGGTCGTCGCCGTGCACGCGCTGCAGGCGCGCCTTCCCGAGACCGATGTCGCGGAGTCCGCGGCCCCCCTCGTCTACTACCGGCGCACGTGGCATGAGCTGAGCGACGAGTCGGAAATCGGCCGGCAGTGAGCCTGCGCCGTCTCGGCTTCCTCACGATCGGGCTCTTCGACCCCGAGCACCCGCGTGACGGCCACGAGACGACCCTGCAGCTCATCGAGCTCGGCGAGCGACTCGGCTTCGACTCGGCGTGGGTGCGCCAGCGGCATCTGCAGTTCGGCATCTCGTCGCCCGCGACGGTGCTGGCCGCCGCGACGCAGCGCACGGCGCGCATCGAGCTCGGCACGGCCGTCATCCCGCTCGGCGCCGAGAACCCGCTGCGCCTCGCCGAAGACCTCGCGACCGTCGACGTGCTCTCGGGCGGCCGGCTCAACCCGGGGTTCTCGACCGGCACGCCCATGCACTTCGACGATTACAAAGAGGCGCTCTACCCCGGCACCTGGCGCGACGAGGACCTGAGCTACGCGCGCCTGCTGCGGCTGCGCGGCTTCGTGCGCGGCGACCGGGTGAGCGACTTCTCGGGCCGCGAGGGCATCGAGGAGTACAGCGAGCGCGTCGAGCCGCACTCGAGCGGGCTCGCTGAGCGGCTCTGGTACGGCGCGGGCAGCCTGCGTTCCGCGCGCTGGGCGGGGGCCAACGGCTTCAACCTGCTGACCTCCTCCGTCGTGCAGAGCGAGGGCGGCAGCACCGACTTCGCCGCGGTGCAGCGGGCGCAGATCGACGCGTACCGCGAGGAGCGCGGCGCGGGCGCGCGCGTCTCGCAGGGCCTGGTCGTGATCCCGACGGATTCCGCGACCGCGGCGCAGGCCGAGAAGTACCGCGCCTACGCCGCGTCTCGCGCCCATCGCGTCGGCGTGCCGCAGGGCCCCCGGGGCATGCTGTTCGCGGCAGATCTCGTGGGCTCGTCCGCCGAGATCGCCGAGCGCCTCGAGGCCGACGCCGCGTTCCAGGCCGTCGACGAGGTCGCCTTCGCCCTGCCGTTCAGCTTCGAGCACGACGACTACGAGCAGCTGCTCGGCGACATCGCGGGCGCCCTCGCACCGCTGCTCGGCTGGTCGCGTTCCGATCGCTGACGGCAGCAGCGCGGCTCGCCCCTTAACGACGGTGGCCCGCCGGCGAGGCCGGCGGGCCAGGTGGTGGGGTGCGGAATCGGGGGTGGCGTGGTGGTCATCGCGACCTCAGCGCCACGCGTGAGCGCCGAGCAGCAAACGCTCGGCGAGCTGCTCGCGCTCGCGCCGGGCCCGCTCGTCGATGTGCAGCCCAGCGAGCCGCCTGAGCTCCGGGTCGCGCGCGGGCTTCCGCGCCTTCCGCGGCTCGACGCTCGTGATCAGCACGAGGCTGAGCGCAAGGGCGACGCGGCGACCCAGGCTCAGCTCGGGCAGTTCCGCCAGGTCGATCGTGAGCGTCGTCACGGTCGATTGGGGAGGGTGGGTTTGGATGTTGATCATTCGAATTTCCTTGAGGTGAGTGGCCGAGATCGACCGATCGATGGGATGGGAGATGAGATCGGACGCGAGAGCGGGTGCGACGTCGAAGACGGTCGTCGCCCTCAGCGAGAAGACGGGTGCCGGATCGCGGCTGCGATCAGACGGCGGTCGGGCTGCAGTCGAAGGCGGTGCGCTGCTAGCGGAGCCCGGCGACGCTCACGCGCCCCAGCCCGGAAATCGGGGCTCGACGCATGTCGCGTGCAGAGATGCGAATGAACATGCGGAACCCCCTTTCTCGGTGAATTGCCAGGCTAGCGAAACGTCCGTGCGCTCCACAACCCGAAATGCGCGGGAATTCGAGCGGATTTCAGACCTCGCCGTGCCGCAGCACCCGAGCCGCCGTCTCCTCCGCGTCGATCACGTGCATGACCTTCCGCACCGCGGCCTCTTGATAGCGACCCTCGGCGCGGGCCTGCAGCACGGCCTTCCGCTCGGCCTGGAAGAGCTCGATCCGCAGCGCGGCGTATGCGGCGTTCAGGCTCTCGCCCGTGGGCAGCGGCCCATCGTCGACGGAAGCCGACACGAATTCGGCATCCGCCGTCAGCCGTTCGAGCACGCGCGGGTCCGTGCTGTCGCCGGCGCGCTCGCGCACGAGGTCGAGCCCGGCCGCCTTGGCCTCGGCCATGAGCAGCTCGGCCTCGACCCGCTCCTGGTCGAACGCGCTCATGACGAGCCCGGCGCGACGCAGCACACGCGGAATCGGCACCGCGAGCAGCAGCGTTCCGATCACGATCACGAAGGCGAGCAGCTGCAGCACAGCCCGGTCCGGCGTCTCGGCGGGCAGCAGGAAGACGGCGGCGAGCGTCACGACGCCGCGCACCCCGGCGAGGGTCCACGGCACGATCGTGACCCACGGCCAGCCGACGCGGCGCATGCGCGCCGGGCCGTAGCGGAACAGCGGCGTCACGACCGCGCCCCAGATGAGACGGGTGACGACCACGGCGGCGAGCAGCGCGACAGCGATGCCGATGAGCTGCCCGACGGGGATGCCGCTCTCGGCCGCCGCCTCCACCGCGCGCGGCAGCGTCAGGCCGATGAGCAGGAAGACGAGGTTCTCGACGATGAACTGGATCGTGCGCCAGTTGAGCTCCTCGGCGACGCGCGCCTGGGCCGACTGGAAGCTCGGGGCGCGATAGCCGAGGAACAGCCCGGCCACGACCACGGCGAGCGCGCCCGAGCCATGCGCCGCCTGCGCGAGCAGGAACGCCAGGTACGGCGTCACGAGCGACAGGCTCGTGTCGAGCACGGGCGCCGCGAGCTTCCCGCGCACATAGCCCAGCACGAAGCCGACCAGCAGGCCCGCGGCGAGGCCTGCGACGACCTCGAGCACGAACGAGACGCCGATCTCGACCGGCGTGATCGTCGCCGTGATGGCCACGATCGCCGAGTTCAGGGCGACGAGCGCCGTCGCGTCGTTGAGCAGGTTCTCGCCGTCGAGCACCGTCGAGAGCATGCGCGGCATGCCCGCGCGCCGGGTCACCGCCTCGACCGCCACCTGGTCGGTGGGCGCGACGACCGCGCCGAACGCGAGAGCCGCGGCGACGCTGATGCCCGGAACGATCAGCCAGCTCACCCCGCCGACCGCGAGCACCGTGAAGGCGACGAGCCCGACCGAGCTGAGCAGAATCGGGTCGCGCCGGGTGCGCAGGTCGATGAGCGAGGCGCGCATCGCCGCCGAGAAGAGCAGGGGCGGCAGCACGCCGTAGAGGATCACGTCCGGCGCGATCGTGAGGCGGGGGATGCCGGGGATGAGCGCCACGATCGCGCCGATGGCGACGAGCATCAGCGGCGCCGACCAGCCCGAGCTGCGTGCCACCACCGTGACGACGACCGCCAGCACGACGGCGCCGACGACGGCGAGGAGCACAAGTGCGGCATCCGAACCCATGCCGAGATCATCCCAAATCGCAGGCCGTATCCGGGACTGGGCCGCGACATAGGAAACTCTCGGCATGCGCTGGCTGAATGAGCGGATGAGCCGCTCGCACCCGCTCGACCTCCCGCCCGTCCGCCGTGCAGACGGCACCCCGGCCCGCGCGCTCGTCGTCGACGACGAGGTCGCGCTGGCTGACGCGGTCGCCCTCGCGCTGCGCAGCGACGGCTGGGAGGTCGAGACGGCCTATCGCGGCCGCGAGGTTCCGCTCACGGTGCGCGACTGGCGGCCCGACGTCGTCGTGCTCGACATCATGCTGCCCGACCTCGACGGGCTCGCCGTGCTCGACCGCATCCGCGCCATCAGCGACGAGGTGCGCGTGCTGTTCCTCACCGCGAAGGACGGCCAGCAGGACAGGATCACGGGCCTGCGCGCCGGCGGCGACGACTACGTCACGAAGCCCTTCGACATCGCCGAGCTGCTCGCGCGAGCGCGCGCGCTCGTTCGGCTGGCGCCGTCGATGACGGATGCCGCGCCCCGCGCCAGCCTGACGGCGGGCGAGATCGTGCTCGACGAGACCGAGCGCGCGGCGAGCTTCCGCGGCCGCCGACTCGAGCTCACGGCGACCGAGTTCGAGGTGCTGTGGTGCTTCGCGCGCAATGCGGGGCGCGTCCTGCGCCGCGAGCAGCTGCTCACCACCGTCTGGGGCTACGACTTCGGCGCGGAGTCGAACCTCGTCGAGATGTACGTCTCGACACTGCGGCGCAAGCTGCCCGACGACTGCGGGGCGAGCATCCAGACGGTGCGCGGAGTGGGCTACATCCTCAAGACGGACGGCGCGTGAGAGTCCTGCTGCACAGCCTGCGGTGGCGCATCGTGCTGATCGCCGCCGCTCTCGTCGCCGCCGCGTGCCTCATCATCGGCGGCATCACACTCCTCGCGCTGCGCGGCTACCTCGTGGGGCAGCTCGACGACCGCCTCGCGTCGTCGGCCCAGCGGGTGGACCGCATCGGCGGCAAGCTCGACCGGCTGCAGCCGGGATCGGGCACGGGCGACGCCGGGCCGCGCGAGCCGCAGCCGTCGTCGGGCGACTTCGTGGGCGAGTTCGTGGGCGTGCCCGGGCAGGCTCCGCAGACGATCGTGGCCGTCTTCGACGATGACGAGATCGTCGTGAACGGCTTCGTCGACGCGGCGGGCAAGCGGCACCAGCTCGATGAGTCGGCGCAGCACGCGCTCGCGGGATTCCGCACGAGCACGCCGCCGACCACCGTCGACCTGGGCGGTGAGCTCGGCCGGTACCGGGTGGCGAGCAGCAGCCTGCCCGGCGGGGCGACGATCGTCACGGGCGTGCCGCTGGCGCCGGTCGACTCGACGGTGTGGCAGGTCACCTGGGTGATCCTCGCCGT
>NZ_JBLRDT010000112.1:0-8772 GCF_057512245.1 Gryllotalpicola sp. CP2-P1 | reverse complement strand
GTGCCCGGCATCACGCCCGTGATCACGCCGAACGCGAAGTTCTATCGCACCGACGTCGAGCTCGTGATCCCCCAGCTCGACCCCGAGCAGTGGTCGCTGCGCGTTCACGGCATGGTCGAGCACCCGTTCACGCTCAGCTGGGCCGAGCTGAACGAGCTGCCGATGGAGGAGCACTACATCACGCTCGCCTGCGTCTCGAACGAGGTCGGCGGCCCCCTGATCAGCACGGCCAAGTGGCTCGGCTACCCCGTGCGACTGCTGCTCGAGCGCGCCGGCGTCACGGGCGATGCCGACATGGTCTACTCCGAGAGCTTCGACGGCTACACGGCGGCGACGCCGCTCGACGCGATGACCGACCCCGATCGCGCGGCGCTGCTCGCGATCGGCATGAACGGCGAGCCGCTGCCCTTCGCACGCGGATTCCCGGCGCGGCTCGTGGTGCCGGGACTGTACGGCTACGTGTCGGCCACGAAGTGGGTCGTCGACCTCAAGGTGACGCGCTTCGCCGACGAGCAGGGCTACTGGGTCACGCAGGGGTGGGCCGAGAAGGCGCCGGTGAAGCAGTCCTCGCGCATCGACGTGCCGCGGCCGGGGCGCACCCTCGCCGCCGGGCATCAGTGGATCGCCGGGGTCGCGTGGCAGCAGCACGTCGGCATCTCGAAGGTCGAGGTGCAGGTCGACGACGGACCCTGGCACGAGGCAGAGCTCGCGCGCGCCGTCAATGCGGACACGTGGGTGCAGTGGCGCTGGGGGTGGAACGCCACACCGGGCGATCACCAGCTGCGGGTGCGCGCCACGAACGCCGACGGCGTGCAGCAGACCTCGGGCGTCTCAGACGTGCTGCCCGACGGCGCCACGGGGTGGCACACGACCGAGGTCACCGTGGCGTGACCGCGGCGGCCCAGAGCGCGAGTACCCCGAGCACGACGGTGACGGGCGCGAGAACCGCGCCGTAGAGCACGAATCGCCCCCAGCGCACCCCGACGTCGAGCCGCTGCAGGCGCTCGTGCCACAGCAGGGTGGCGAGCGAGGCCCACGGGGTGACGAGGGGGCCCGCATTCACCCCGATGAGCAGCGCGAGACCCGGCAGAAGGCCGTGCACGGCCGGCTCGACTGCCAGGTAGGCCGGCAGGTTGTTGGTGACGTTGGCTGCGACGCCGCCGATCGCGGCGACGCCGAGAAGCGCCGGCAGCCCGTCGCCGGCCGGCACGAGGTGCACGAGCAGGGTGCGCAGCCCGGCGGAATCCAGCGCCGCGACCGCCAGGAACAGGCCGCACACCAGCACGACCGTCGGCCACGGCAGCAGCTGCACACTCAGCTCGTCGCGCCGCAGCACGGCGAAGGCGCCGATCAGCACGAGCGCGGCAGCGCAGGCGGGAATCCAGACGGCGATGCCCGAGACGAGGCCGCCGATCAGCAGCACCAGCACGACTCCCGAGATCAGGGTGAGGCGCGCATCGGCCACCCGCACGGGGCCCGGCTCGTCATAGCGCCGCGACAGCTCGCGCCGGAACAGCACGGCCACGAACGCCAGCGGAGCCAGCACGCCGACGAGCTGCGCCGGCCACGCCGCCGCCGCGAACGCCGCCGGCCCGATGCCGCCGAGATGCTGCTCCGCCAGCAGGTTGGTGAGGTTCGAGACGGGAAGCAGCAGCGAGCCCGTGTTCGCGATCCACACCGTCGTGAGCGCAAAGGGCAGCGGGTTGAGCCCCACGCGCCGCGCGAGCACCACCACGATCGGGGTGAGCAGCACGGCGGTCGTGTCGAGAGACAGGAACACCGTGCTGACGACCGCGATCGCGGCCACGAGCAGCCAGAGCAGCCAGCCACGGCCGCGCCCCCAGCGCGCGGCGAGCGCCGCCACCCAGTCGAACAGCCCCGCGGCCGCGGCGAGCTCGGCGACGACGGTGATCGCGATGACGAAGAGGAGGATCGGCCAGACGCGGATGCCGAGCGCCGCGGCATCCGTCAGGGGAAGCAGCCCCGTCGCCAGCGCGATCGCGCCGCAGGCGAGCAGCACCGCGCCGAACAGGGCGGTGCGCTGCGCTCGGGTCACACCATCGACGCTAGTGCGTTCTCAGTCGGCCCAGAGACCGCCCCGGCTCCAGCTCGACCAGTCGCCGCCGCTCGGGGATTGCCACGCGCGAGAGCCGAGGTACGAGTCGACGACCGCGGCCCCGAGCTCGTCGTTCTCGGGTGCGACGACCTTGCCGTCGACCCGCGCCGCCATGCTGTCGACGAAGCGGGCCAGGCTCGGGTCGTCACCGAGGCGGAAGAAGGTGATCTGGGCTCCGAGCCGCATCGAGTTCTCGAGCTCGCGCACCGTGTAGGCGATCGTCACCGGGTGGGGCGGGTACGAGAACCGCACCTCGCCGTCGGACTCGAGGTGCGAGGTCGGCTCGCCGTCGGTCACGATCAGCAGCACGGGCTGGGCGCTCGGGTGCTTGCGGAAGTGCCGATTCGCGAGCAGCAGGGCGTGGTGCAGGTTCGTGCCCTTCGCCCAGCTCGCCTCGAGAGCCGTGAGCTCCTCGATGTCCATCACCTCGGCGTGCCGGCCGAAGCCGATCAGCTGCAGCTCGTCGCCGCGGAACCTGCTCTTGATGAGGGTGTGCAGCGCGAGCGCGGTTCGCTTCATCGGCACCCACCGGCCGTCGATCTCCATCGAGAAGGAGGTGTCGGCGAGCAGGGCGACGGCGGCCTGGGTGCGCGCCTCGGTCTCGGCCACCTCGATGTCGTCGATGCCGATGAGCCGCGAACCGGGTGCGGCCGGCTCGCCCGCCCGCCGGCGGACGCCGTTGAGCACCGTGCGCGGAATGTCCCACGGCTCGGTGTCGCCGAACGCCCACGGGCGGGTCGCACCTGAGAGGTCGCCCGCCGCTCCGGCCTGGCGCAGCTCGCGCTGGCCCTGCCGCGCAGACATCCGCTTCGCGATGTCCTTGAGCAGGGTCTTGCCGAGCTGCCTCATCGCCTTCGGCGTCAGCTGCAGCCGACCCGCCGAGTCGCGCCGCAGGGTGCCGTCGCGCCGCAGCGCGCGCTCGAGCTCGCGCAGCGTGTGCGCGTCGACCGCGGCCTGGTCGCCGAGCTGCCTGGCGAGCTTGTCGAGATCGATGTCGTCCATGCGGGCGCCCTCGTACGACTGGGAGAGCTGTTCCGAGAGCTCGTCGAGATCGGCGAGGTCCTGCATGACACCCGCGCCCTCGCCGAGCCCCAGCGGCTGGTCGCCGTCGAACCGCTCGGAGCCCGACCAGTCCTCACCGGGGCGCAGCGCCTGCAGGCTCTGATCGAGCCGCGCGAGCTGCTGCATGAGCTGCGGCGAGCCGAAGGCCTGCGCCGAGAGCTCGAAGAGCTCCTGCCGCTGCTCCTCGGTCATCGAGTTGAGCATGCGCTGCGCCGCAGCAGATCGCGCCGCGAGCGCGTCGATGAGCTCATCGACGTTCTGCGGGTTCTCGGGGAAGAACGCCCCGTGCTTGGCCATGAAGTCGGCGAAGTCCGCCGCAGTGTCTTCGCCGCGCGCATGCTTCTCGAGCAGCTCGTTGAGGTCGTTCAGCATCTCGCCGACGGCCTCGCGGTCGGCATCCGTCACGTTCTCGAGCGCCTGTTTCATGCCGCCGAAGCGCTGATCGAGCAGCTCGCGGCCGAGCAGGTTCTTGATCTGCTCGTAGTCGGCGCGCGCCTGGCTCGAGCGCCACTCGTAGTCGCGCAGCTCACTGACGGCGGCCGAGGTCGACGCGGGCAGGTTCTCGAGCCGCGTCTCGGCGAACGAGCGCTCGATGTCATCGAGCTCGACATCGCGGGCGAGCTGCTTGCGCTCTTCGAGCACCGCCCGGTCGAGCAGCTGCCTGATCTCGTTCAGCGTGCCGTCGAGCTTGTGGCGCTGCAGCAGCTCGCGACGCCGCTCGGACACGCGGCGCCCCAGGTCGTCGAGTCCCGTGCGCCCCTCGCCGCCACGGCGCAGGTATTCGCGCATCGCGCGCTCGGCCGAGTAGCCGGCCATCACCTGCTCGCCGATCTTGTCGAGCGCCTCGGCGATGTCGACCGGGGGCGCCAGAGGGTCGCCGCCGCTATAGCGCTGGAAGCGGGCGCGGTGCGACTCAGCCATAGACCGTCTCGCTTCCGTCGGTGTCCTTGCCGATCTTCCGGGCGAGGTACAGGCCCTCGAGCGCGAGCTCGATCGCCGCCGCGCGCTCGCCCTCGCTTCCTGCGCCGAGTCGGCGGCCGACCTCGTCGTACAGCTCGGATTCCCCGAGTCGCGGCAGCCCCGCCAGGAAGTCGCGCGCCGTCACCGCCTCGCCCGTGACGACCATCGCCCCCGTCTCGATCGCGTCGACAAGTGGCCCGAAGTCGATGCCGCGGAAGTGCTCGCGCACCGTGTCTGCGGTCGCCGTGCGCAGCAGGTGGGTCAGCACGTCGCCCTCGCGCCCCTCTTCCCCGGTCTCGAACTCGATCTTGCCGCCCAGCACGTCGACGGCGGTCTGCAGATCGACGACACGGGCGGTGGCGTCGGTCTCGCCGTGTGCCGCTGCGCGATGCAGCGCGGATGCCGCGATCGTCTCGGCGCCCGCGATCGCGAACCGGGCGCTCACGCCGCTGCGCTGATCGACCGAGGTCGACTCGCGCAGCGCGCGGGTGAAGCGGGCGAGGATCTCGATGAGGTGGTCGGGCACGTCGGCGACCAGTTCGGCCTCTTGTCGGATGACGGCCATCTCTGCGTCGAGCCGACGCGGGTAGTGAGTGCGGATCTCGGCGCCGAAGCGGTCCTTCAGGGGCGTGATGATGCGGCCGCGGTTCGTGTAGTCCTCGGGGTTGGCCGAGGCGACGACGAGCACGTCGAGCGGAAGGCGCAGCACGTAGCCGCGGATCTGGATGTCGCGCTCCTCCATCACGTTGAGCATCGACACCTGGATGCGCTCGGCGAGGTCGGGCAGCTCGTTGATCGCCACGATGCCGCGATGGCTGCGGGGAATGAGACCGAAGTGGATCGTCTCGGGGTCGCCGAGCGAGCGCCCCTCGGCCACCTTCATCGGGTCGACGTCGCCGATCAGGTCGGCCACACTCGTGTCGGGCGTGGCGAGCTTCTCGACGTAGCGCTCGCTGCGGTGCCGCCAGGCCACGGGCAGCGCGTCGCCGAGCTCGGCGGCGCGCCGCTGCGACTCGTGCGTGATGGGCTCGTACGGGTGCTCGCCGAGCTCGGAGCCCGCGATCACGGGCGTCCACTCGTCGAGCAGACCGCCGATGGTGCGCAGCAGCCGCGTCTTGCCCTGCCCGCGCTCGCCCAGCAGAACGATGTCGTGGCCGGCGATGAGCGCGCGCTCGAGCTGCGGGATCACGGTGGCCTCGAAGCCGTGCAGGCCCGGCCACGGATTCTCGCCCGCGCGCAGCTTGGCCAGCAGATTGTCGCGCAGCTCGGTGCGCAGGGGTTTGCTCTGATGGCCGCTCGCACGGAGCTCGCCAAGGGTGGAAATGGTCGGTGCGGCCGTCGTTGCGGTCGGCGCTGCGTCCGTCATTTCTGCAGGCTAACCCCGGCCTGCGACATCCGTCAGGACTCGTAACGAACTGCTCATCTGCGAGCCCGCGCGCATGAATCCGATGGCGGGCGGGAACCGGCAGCGCATGAGTCTCGGAACAGGAATCGTCCTCTTCGTGATCGGCGCCATCCTCGCGTTCGCCGTGCACGTGCAGCTGGCCTGGGTGGACTTGACGATCGTTGGCTACATCCTGACGGTGGCGGGCGCCGTGGGGATCATCCTCGGCATCATCCTCATCGCCACGCGGCGCAATCGCACCGTCACGACGAGCCGCGGCTACACCGACCCCGCCACCGGCGAGCGCGTGCAGCGCAACACGGTCGACCGTGACGACCCGTTCGTCTAGAGCCCCCCTGACAGAACGAGTTCCCGTTCCGGACGTGCGCGCCCGCCGCCGCGGGCGCAGCGGTCCGGAACGGGAACTAGTCGTAAGTGCTACTTCTTGACGTCGAAGCGGTCGAGCTCCATGACCTTCTGCCACGCGGCGGCGAAGTCGCGCACGAACAGCTCGCCGGCGTCGTCGGTGGCATAGGCCTCGGCGACGGCGCGCAGCTCGGAGTTCGCGCCGAACAGCAGGTCGATGCGCGAGCCGATGATCGTCTTGCCCGACGCCGTGGTGCCGCGGTAGGCGTGGCCGCCCTCGTCGAGCGGCGTCCACGAGGTGCCGAGGTCGAGCAGCGTGACGAAGAAGTCGTTCGTCAGCTGACCGGGGCGATCGGTGAAGACGCCGATGTTCGAGCCGTCCCAGTTGGCCCCGATGGCGCGCAGGCCGCCGACGAGAACCGTCGCCTCGGGCGCCGACAGGGTGAGCAGGTTCGCCTTGTCGACGAAGACGTGCTCCTCGGGAAGCACGGACTGGACACCGAAGTAGTTGCGGAAGCCGTCCTGCTTGGGCTCGAGGTAGCGGAACGACTCGACGTCGGTCTGCTCCTGCGTCGCGTCGCCGCGGCCCTGGGTGAACCCGACCTCGATCTCGTAGCCCGCGGCACGAGCCGCCTGCTCGACGCCCACATTGCCCGCGAGCACGATCAGGTCGGCGAGCGAAACGGGCGCGCTCGACGCGTTCTTGATCTCGCGCAGCTTGGCGAGCACCAGGGCGAGCTGCTCGGGGTTGTTCACCTGCCACGACTTCTGCGGCTCGAGGGCGATGCGCGCGCCGTTGGCGCCACCGCGCTTGTCGCTGCCGCGGAACGTCGAGGCGGATGCCCACGCCGTCGTCACGAGCTGCTGCACCGTGAGGCCCGACTCGGCGATCGCGGTCTTGAGCGACGCGATGTCGGCGTCCGTGAGGATGCCCTCGGGCCGCTGCACGCGGTCCTGCCAGATGAGCTCCTCGCTGGGGACCTCTGGCCCGAGGTACCGGGCGATCGGCCCCATGTCACGATGGGTCAGCTTGAACCACGCGCGGGCGAAGGCATCGGCGAAGGCATCCTGGTCGTCCTTGAAGCGCCGCGAAATCTTGTCGTACTCGGGGTCGAAGCGCAGCGCCAGGTCGGAGGTCAGCATGCGCGGCTCGCGCTTGCCGTCGCCGAACGACTCGGGCACGAGGTCGGCGCCGCCGTTGTTCTTCGGCCGCCACTGGTGGGCGCCGGCCGGCGACTCCATCAGCTCCCACTCGTAGCCGTAGAGGATGTGGAAGAACTCGTTGTCCCAGCGGGTCGGGTGGTACGTCCAGGTGACCTCGAGGCCCGAGGTGATCGCGTCGATGCCGACGCCCGACTTGTAGTCGCTCTTCCAGCCGAGGCCCTGCTGCTCGAACGGCGCGGCCTCGGGGTTCGGGCCGGGCGCGTCGGCGGGCGCGTTGCCGTGGGTCTTGCCGAAGGTGTGGCCGCCGGCGATCAGCGCGACGGTCTCCTCGTCGTTCATCGCCATCCGCTTGAACGTCTCGCGGATGTCGCGAGCGGATGCCACCGGGTCAGGGTTCCCGTTCGGCCCTTCGGGGTTCACGTAGATCAGGCCCATCTGCACCGCGGCGAGCGGGTCCTCGAGCTCGCGGTCGCCGTGGTACCGCTGGTCGTCGAGCCACGTCGTCTCGGGGCCCCAGTAGACGTCGTCATCGGGCTCCCACGCGTCGACACGGCCGCCGGCGAAGCCGAAGGTCTTGAAGCCCATCTCCTCGAGGGCGACGTTGCCGGCGAGGATCATGAGGTCGGCCCACGACAGGCTCTTGCCGTACTTCTTCTTCACGGGCCACAGCAGGCGACGCGCCTTGTCGAGGCTCACGTTGTCGGGCCACGAGTTCAGCGGAGCGAAGCGCTGCTGCCCCGTGCCACCGCCGCCGCGGCCGTCCTGCACGCGGTAGGTGCCGGCGCTGTGCCACGCCATGCGGATGATCAGCGGGCCGTAGTTGCCGAAGTCGGCCGGCCACCAGGGCTGCGAGGTCGTGAGCACCTCGGCGATGTCGGCCTTGACCGCGGCGAGATCGAGCGTCTTGAACGCCTCGGCGTAGTCGAACTCCTCGCCGTAGGGGTTGAGGATCGGCTGGTTCTTGGCGAGCAGCTTGAGGTTCAGGCGGTCGGGCCACCAGCCGTGGTTCGCGGAGCCGCTGGTGGGGTGCGGCGCGCGCTGGCCGTGGGGCACCGGGCACTCGGCGCCGGTGGACTCGCCGACGCCGGCGGTTCCGGGCTCGTCGACGACCGGGGCCGTCGGCTGCTGTGCACCGTCGGTCGTGAAGACGCCGTGCTCGTGAGGGTCGGACATGGTGTTCCTTCCAGGAGTGGGTGGTTGTGGCTAGGGAGAAGTCGATGCGCAGTCGGGGCAGAGCCCCCAGTAGACGACCTCGGCCGTCTCGATGCGGAAGCCGTGCGCGTCGGAGGGCTCGAGGCAGGGCGACTCGCCCACGGCGCAGTCGACGTCCTGCACGGCTCCGCAGCTGCGGCACACGGCGTGGTGATGGTTGTCGCCGACGCGGGCCTCGTAGCGCGCGAGCGAGCCCTGCGGCTGGATGCGCCGCACGAGCCCTGCCTCGGTGAGCGTGTGCAGCGTGTCGTAGACCGCCTGGTGCGACACCTCGGGCAGCTCGGCGCGGGCCGCGGCGATCAGGGTGTCGGTGTCGGAGTGCGGGTTGCGGTGCACCGCGTCGAAGACGGCGAGCCGGGGGCGCGTCACTCTGAGGCCGGCATCGCGAAGCATCCGCTCGATGTCCACCGCGATCGTCACATGCCCAGCATTCCGGCTTTTCTTGATCGAGTCAAGAAAACGCCGGGCGTGCGAACGACGCGGAGTGCGGGTATCGCCCGATCATGGA
>NZ_JBLRDT010000111.1:0-8977 GCF_057512245.1 Gryllotalpicola sp. CP2-P1 | reverse complement strand
ATCTGACCCCCGGCGTTCCCGCCGTCAGGGCGATCTCAGAGCGAGACTGGCGCGCCGCCTGGCGGCACGCGGCCGCGGTCCCGTTGCGCGACAGCTACCCCGACCGCTTCGGCGAGCCCGAACTGCGCCTCGAGATCGCCAAGCAGCTGGGTTTCAGTCGCGGCTTCGCACCGACGGAGGGGCGCGTCATCGTCACGGCGGGAACCGCCGAGAGCCTCTCGCTGATCGCCGAGGCGCTCGGCCCCGGGGCACGCATCGCCGTCGAGAACCCCGGCTACCGCAGCGGCCGACAGGCGCTCGCGGCGGCCGGCGCGCGTCTCGTTCCGGTGGGCCTCGACGAGCACGGCCTGCGGCTCGACGAGCTGCGAGCGGCGCACGGCCGGGCACGGCTCAGCGCCGTCTCGGTGACCCCGAGTCATCAGTACCCCATGGGCGCCGTCATGCCCATCGGACGCCGGCACGAACTGCTCGAGTGGGCCGCCGCGGAAGGCGTCGTCGTCATCGAGGACGACTACGACAGCGAGTTCCGCCACCACGGCTCGCCCCTGCCCGCGCTCGCGGCCATCGACACGGCGGGCGTCGTGCTGCACATCGGCAGCCTCTCGAAGGTGCTGAACCCCCAGCTGCGGTGCGGCTACGTCGTGGTGCCCGAGGGTGGCGCGGCGGCCGAGCGCGTGCGCGCCGGCCGCTCGGCCCGCGGCGCGGTCGTCGCGAGTCCGACACAGCACGCGATCGCCTGGCTGATGAACAGCGGCGCGCTGCGGCGGCACGTCGCGCGCGTCCGGCGCGACTACGCTCACAAGCGGGCGATGGTGGCCGATGCCTTCGCTGCGCTGCCCGGAGTGACGGCGGGCGCTCTCGCCGGCGGTCTGCACGCCACCGTTCAGTGGGGCGACGGCCGGCCGGAAGACGCCGTCGTCGCCGGCATCCGTCGGCGCGGCGTCGTGGTCGTCCCGCTCGGGTTCTACGTCGTCGAGGGCAGCGGTCTCGTCACGCACGGTCTCGTCCTGGGGTACGGCGCGGTGCCCGCATCCGCCCTCGCTCGCGCGCTCGACGGAATCGTCGCAGAGCTCGCGCTCGCGTGAGCCTCGAAAACGGCAGGAAATGGCGCGAAACCCAGCGGGAAATCCCGGGATTCCCCGGGCCCGCACCCTAGGGTGGGCCGCGTGTGGGGCATCGAGAGGAAGACCGCGCCGGGTGGCGCGATGACCGATTCTGAGCCCGACCACGCCCTCAATCCGCCGGCCCAGCAGGGTGCGACTCCGCACCAGCTGACCACGGGGGACCCGAGCGTCCAGGTCGGCAATGTCGCCGAGCACGCCTGGTCGAAGTGGCGCGAGGAGCTCGCCAACATCGGTGGTCCGTCGCCGCTGCTGCACTTCCGCGACGAGCCGCGCACCCGCATCGACCTGGGTTCCGCCCACCCAGGCGGCATGCCGACGTTCATCACGGGTGAGCGAACGCTGCTGTCGAGCCTCATTCGCGACGACATCGCGCTGCGCAACGCGCGCCTCGCGGCCGGCGCGATCACTGAGAAGGGCATCGAGCTGCGCAGCGTGCGCGGCATCGAGGGCGTGCACCTCGCGATCGGGCTCGCCGCCTGGCGCAACGGCCTCGACGAGTACCTCGCCCCGGTGCTGCTGCGGCCGCTCGCGATTCGCCGCTACGGCCGCGACTTCGAGCTGAAGCTGCGCGGCAAGCCGTTCCTCAACCCCGAGCTCGCCCGCGCGCTGGGCGAGCAGTTCGGCATCCGGCTGGACCCCGACGAGCTCGTCGGCCTGGCTCTCGCCAACGGCGCCTTCAAACCCCAGCCGGTCATCGACCGCCTGCGCGCCCTCACAGCCCAGCTCGCCTGGTTCCAGGTGCAGCCGCGGCTCGTCGTCTCGAGCTTCGCCGATGTCGCCGGCACGATGACCGCCGATGCCGCGCGGCTCGGCCACCCCGTGCTCGACGCGCTCGCAGGCAACCAGGCGGCGCACCACCAGGTCGAGAGCTCGTACAGCCCCGCGCAGGTGGTCGGCCAGGACGCGCGACCGCCCGCCGTCGACAACCTGCTGCTCGACGCCGACGAAGAGCAGGACGCCGTGGTCGCGCAGATCGCCGCGGGGAACTCGATCATCGTCAAGACGCTGCCCGGCACGGGCGGCACGCAGACGATCGTCAACGCGCTCGGCGCCCTGATCGCGCAGAACAAGCGCGTGCTCGTCGCGAGCCCGCGTCGCTCGAGCTTCGACGGCATCGCCGCCCGCCTTGCGCACGTCGGTCTCGGCGGCGTCGCGGTGCGGCCCGACACCCTGCGCCGCGATCTCATCGCCTCGATCGGCCGGAACGAGAAGGCCGAGCAGCCCCGGGTGGCCGACGTCGACGACGCCCTCGTGCGCCTGCGCAAGGTGCTGCTCGACTACCGCGGCGCCCTCACGAGCACGCATCCCGAGCTCGGCGTCAGCATGCTCGACGCACTCGAAGAGGTCGCGAACCTCGCCCTGCTTCCGACGCCGCCGTCGACGACGGCCCGGCTCGACTACGACTCGCTGGTCGCGATCGCCCATCGCCGCAAGGAAGCCGCGCAGACGCTGATCAAGGCCGCGCGCCTCGGCGAGTTCAAATACGGCCCGGGGGATTCCCCCTGGTACGGCGCCCAGTTCCGCACGCCCGCCGACGGCGAGGCTGCGCACGAGCTTGCGAAGAAGCTCAACTCGATCGAGCTGCCGCGCCTCATCGACCGCGCGCAGAAGCTCATCGCGACGACCAAGCTGCGGCCTTTCGAGAACATCGCCGAGCTGGGGGTGTACCTGCGCCTCCTCGCCGATCTGCGCGAGACCCTCGACCGCTTCCAGCCGAGCGTCTTCGACCGCCCGCTCACCGAGCTGATCACCGCCGTCTCGGGGCGGCGCGATGCGGGCATGAGCAACGGCGACCGGCGGCGACTGCGCAAGCTCGCGCTCGAGTACGTGCGCCCCGGCGTCCACGTCTCAGACCTGCACGAGAGCCTGCTCAAGATCCAGCAGCAGCGCACGCTGTGGAACCGCTTCGCCGAGGCGGGCGCTCCGCCGGCCGTGCCCGTCGGGATCGCCGATGTGCAGGTGGCCTACCAGCGCGTGGCCTCCGATCTCGCGAGCCTCGACGGTCCGCTCGCGCGTGCCGGCACGCCGGCCTCGCTCACCGTGCTGCCGCTCGCGCAGCTCAGCTACCAGATCGCCGGGCTGGCCGCCGAGAGCGAGGTGCTCGCCAATCTGCAGGAGCGCACCCAGTTGGTCGCGCAGCTGCGCGAGGTGAACCTCGACCCGCTGCTCGCCGACCTGTCGAGCCGCCATGTCGGCGAATCCCAGATCTCGGCCGAACTCGAGCTCGCCTGGTGGCAGTCCGTGCTCGAGCACCTGCTGACGACCGACAAGGCGCTGCTCGGCGGGAACACCGGCGTGCTCGACCGGCTCGAGGCCGACTTCCGCCTCGTCGACGAGGCGCACGCCGGCGCTCAGGGCCGCAACCTCGCCTGGCAGCTCGCCGAGGCGTGGCGGATCGGGGTCATCGACAACCCCGATGAGGCGAGCGCCCTCAAGCAGCTGCTGCGCGCCGACAAGGCCACGCCCGAGGCGGTCACCCGCGCCGCGCCGCGCCTCTCGCGTGCGCTCGCGCCCGTCTGGCTGGTGTCGCCCTACGAGGTCGGCAAGCTTCCTGACTCCCTCGACTTCGATGCGGTCTTCCTGGTGGATGCCGGAGCCTGCACCCTGCCCGAGAACATCGGGGCCATCCGCCGAGCCCGTCAGCTGGTCGCGTTCGGCGACCCGGTGACGCAGACGCCGTCGCCGTTCGAGACGGCGGTGAGGGCGGATGCCGCCGCGAGCCCCGTCGTCGCGCACGACGTCGACGCGCTGCACACGAGCTCCACCCTCGCCCAGCTCTCCGAGCTGCTGCCCGTCTTCACGCTGACGCGGTCGTATCGCGCCGGTGGCGACGACCTCGCCGAGCTCGTCAACCGCCGCTTCTACGGCGGGAAGATCGAGGCGCTGCCGTGGGCGGGCACCTATCTGGGCCACGGCTCGCTCAACCTGCACGTGGTCAAGGAGGGCTTCGGGCTGCCCGACCCCGAGACGGGCGCGGTGGAGTCCGTCGACGCCGAGGTGGCCAAGGTCGTCGAGCTGGTCATCGACCACGCCGTGAACCGGCCGCGTGAGTCGCTCATGGTGATCACCGCCTCGAACCGCCATGCCGTGCGGGTCAACCAGGCGGTGATCCGCGCGTTCCAGACCCGGCAAGAGCTCGCCGACTTCGTGCTCGCCGATCGCGCCGAGCCGTTCACGGTCGTCACGCTCGAGCAGGCGACCGCGCAGAGCCGCGACCGTGTGATCTTCTCGGTCGGCTACGGCCGCACGCCGCACGGGCGGCTGCTGTCGAACTTCGGGCCCCTCGCGGCGCCCGGTGGCGAGCGCCTGCTCGCGGTCGGTCTCACCCGTGCGCGCCGCTCGATGGACATCGTCTCGTGCTTCCGCCCCGACGACGTCGACGACAGCCGCCTGCCGCACGGCGTGGTCGCGCTGTCGCACGTGCTCGGCGAGGCGGCCGATATGGATGCCTCGCTGCCGGACGCCCCCGAGACGACCGAGCCCCTGCTCGTCGACCTGCGCGTGCGTCTCGAACGGCGCGGCCTGTCGGTGCGGCTGGGCTATCGCGGAGCCCTTCCGCTGGTCGCGTCGTATCACGGCAAGGCTGTCGTGGTCGAGACCGACCAGATCGTCGGGCACGGCTCGTTGCGCGAGTCGCTGCGCCTGCGGCCGGAGCTGCTGCGCCGCCTCGGCTGGCATTACCTGCGCGTGCACAGCTTCGAGCTGTTCGCCGACCCCGAGGCGATCGCGGGCCGCGTCGCCCGCCTCATCGGCGCAGCGCCCTCGCAGAACGCCGAGACGACGCCGCTCGACCTGCCGTAGCGCGGCGGGCTCGCTGCGCGTCTGTCTGTCTGTCTGGCTGCCGAGCCGCCGGCTGTCGGGGTATGTTCCGAAACACTTGAACGAGCGAACCATTTCTGCGAGCCATAGAACCAACGGTTCGACAGCGGCACCATTGGTTTGCGCGCGGTGACATTGGTTCGCGGGGAGAACCAAGGTTTCCCTTGGGGCCAAGAATGGTTCTCTCGTTCAAGTGCGCGGAGCAGGCATCCCCGGCGCAGCGCCGTCGTCGCCCGAGGCGCACGCGCACCTGCGCGAGAATTGACGGGATGAGCGAGGACGAAGAACGGATGCCTCGACGGCGTTCCCATCGTCGGGTGACGACTCCGCCGGCGCCCGGCTCCGACCCGGCGCCCGCGCTGCCGCCGCGGGTCGAGGCGCCCGAGGAGCGTTCAGAGCGCGACGGCGGCGACTCGAACGATGAGCGGCTGAAACGCGACGTGCCCCCGCACTGGTGAGCACGGGGGCACGTTCGACGGAAGCCGACTACTGCGGCGGCTGATCGGCGGCGTGCGCGCCGGAGCTCGACGGTGCCGCAACCGCGGCGGAGGCCGCCTGCTGCGCCTTGAGCAGGTCGCGGATCTCGGCGAGCAGCTCGACGTCGGTCGGCGCCGGGGGCTCGTCGGGCTGGCCGGCCTTCTTGCGGGCATCCAGCCGGTCCTTGAAGTGGTTCATCGGCAGCACCATCACGAAGTACACGACGGCGGCGACGGCGAGGAAGCTGATCACGGCCCCGATGACCGAGCCGAATAGCAGGAACGACTTCTCGCCACCGACGGTCGGGATTCCGACCTTCAGCGCGTTGTCGAGGCTGTCGGCGTTGAACACCGCGCTGATCAGCGGGTTGATGATGCCGGTGACGATGGCGGTCACGACAGCGGTGAACGCAGCACCGATGACGACCGCGACGGCAAGGTCGATGACGTTGCCGCGCATGATGAAATCTCTGAAGCCCTTGAGCACTTTGCCCCCTTCGCGAACCGCCTGCGCTCGACGAGAATCCTGAGCGTTCACCTGCATATTAGGACCCGCTCGAGCTCGACCCGCCGGAGGACGCGCTGCCCGAGCCCGACGACGGCCCCGCCGCGCCCCCGGCAGAGCCGCTGCGCGAGTCGGTGCGATAGAAGCCCGAGCCGTTGAAGGTGACGCCCGTCAGGCCGAAGACCTTGCGCAGCTTGCCGCCGCAGTTCGGGCACGCGGTCAAGGCGCTGTCGCTGATCGACTGCACGACGTCGAAGGCGTGGCCGCATTCTGTGCACTTATAGGAGTAGGTGGGCATGGTTCCTCGCGTTCTCGAGCCGCGCAGCTCACCGACGACAGCAGGCTCAGGACTCGGGAAGGCCCAGACCCTTCGCGCGCTTCGACAGCGGCACGATGCGGCTCGGGGTCACGACCCCGTCGACCGGCTCATCGTGCCGTTCGCGGGGTACCTCGTCAACCAGTTCGTCGTCGAACAGCACGGCAAATACCGGGGGACATTTTCCCATGCTGCCGAGCATCTTGTCGAAATACCCCTTGCCCCAGCCGAGCCGCATGCCGCTCAGGTCGACCGAGGCGGCCGGAACCAGGATCACGTCGACGTCGTTGATGGCCATCGGCCCGAGCAGCTCGCCGGCCGCCTCCGGCCAGCCGAGGTGGCTGACGATCTCGGTCTCGCCGTCGCCGGTCGTCCAGTCGAGCAGCCCGTCGAGGCGCGAGATGGGCAAGAGCGTGCGGATGCCGGCATCCCGCGCCCAATTCAAGAACGGGCGCGTGTTCGGCTCGGACGTCGCGGAGAGATAGGCGGAGAGGGATGTCGCGCCCATGCTCGTGACGAGCGCCTCGAGGCGCTGCGTGAGCTGCTCCGTCTCGCGCTCGACGGTGACGAAGGGCTTGTTGCGGCGGCGTTCCCGCAGCTCGGCACGCAGGGCGCGCTTCTGATTCGCGATCTCGTCTGCGGGCATGCCGACATTTTAGGGAGTGGCGATCTGTACGCTGAGAACATGGCGAAGTCCTCGATCACGAAAGCCGTCATTCCCGCAGCGGGTCTTGGAACGAGGTTCCTGCCCGCGACCAAGGCGATGCCGAAGGAGATGCTGCCGGTGGTCGACACCCCGGCCATCCAGTACGTGGTCCAAGAGGCGGTGGACTCCGGGCTCCACGACGTGCTGCTCGTGACGGGCCGCAACAAGAACGCGCTCGAGAACCACTTCGACCGGGCGGCCGAGCTCGAGGCATCCCTCGAGAAGAAGGGCGACGCCGACAAGCTGCGCAAGGTCAACTTCTCGACAGAGCTCGCCGACGTCCACTACGTGCGCCAGGGCGACCCGAAGGGCCTGGGCCACGCCGTGCTGCGGGCCCGCCCGCACGTCGGCAACGAGTCCTTCGCCGTGCTGCTCGGCGACGACATCATCGACCAGCGAGACCCGCTGCTGACCAAGATGCTGAACGTGGCCGAGACCCGGCACACCACCGTGGTCGCGCTGCTCGAGGTCGACCCCAGCCAGATCCACCTCTACGGTGCCGCCGCGGTCGAGACCACCGACGACCCCGACGTCGTCAAGATCACGGGCCTCGTCGAGAAGCCCAAGGCCGAGGACGCGCCGAGCAACTACGCGATCATCGGCCGCTACGTGCTGCGGCCCGAGATCTTCAACATCCTCGAGCACACCGAGCCGGGCAAGGGCGGCGAGATCCAGCTGACCGACGCGCTGCAGACGATCGCCGAGGGGCCCGACTGGATGGGCGGCGTGTACGGCGTCGTGTTCCGCGGCCGCCGCTACGACACGGGGGACCGGCTCGACTACCTCAAGTCGATCGTGCGCATCGCCGCCGACCGCGAGGACCTCGGCCCCGAGTTCCGGCACTGGCTCATCGAGTACGCCTCGACGCTGCCCGAGCAGATCCCCGCGAGCGAGGTGCTGCCCGACCCGAGCACGGGCACCATTCCGATCATCCACAGCGCATAGGGGGCGATCACCGCGGGCCGGATAATCTGGTCGGCATGGCCTTGTTTCTGCCGACGCTGACGGACGGCCCCATCACGGTGCGGCCGGCTCGCGTGCGCGACGCGAGGTCGCTCGAGCGCGAGCTGCTCGACAACCGCGGCTGGCTGCGCCAGTGGGAGGCGACGAATCCGCACGGCTCGGGCGGTTTCGACACCCGGGCGAGCATCCGGGCTCTGCTCTCGAACGCGCGCGCGGGCCATGGCCTGCCCTTCCTCATGGAATACGAGGGCGAGCTCGCCGGGCAGCTGAACGTCTCGTCGATCACCTACGGCTCACTCTCGAGCGCGACGATCGGCTACTGGGTCTCCGAGCGCTTCGCGGGCAAGAACATCACCCCCATCTCGGTGGCGCTCGTGACCGACTACTGCTTCTTCCAGCTCGGGCTGCACCGCATCGAGATCTGCATCCGCCCCGAGAACAAGCCGTCGCTGCGCGTGGTCGAGAAGCTCGGGTTCCGCTACGAGGGGCTCCGGCGCCGGTACATCCACATCAACGGCGACTGGCGCGACCACTTCTGCTTCGCGCTGGTCGTCGAAGAGGTGCGCCAGGGCGTGCTGCGGCGCTGGAAGGACGGCGCGGTGCCTGCGCTCAACGCTGTGCGCCCAGAGGCCGACGTGCGGGCCGCGCTGCAGCAACTTCCCGTGATCAAATGACACGCGTGTAATTTGCCCGGTCGGGCGCGAGATCGCCCATACCATCGCCCCATGGCGGACGGGAACCTGCTCGGGGGAGGCGTCGTCGTGGCGCTGGCCGCGGCGCTCTGGCTCGCCTACCTGATACCGACGTGGCTGCGACGCCGCGAATACATGGCGACCGAGCGAAATGCCGTCCGGTTGCAGCAGACGCTGCGCATCCTCGCCGAGGCAGCCGAGGTTCCGGAGGAGATCCACGTGGAGGCCACCGCACGCGACATCGCGGAGACGCAGAAGGCGCTTCGGAAGGTTCAGCAGCGCGCCGTCGCCGAGGCGAAGGAGCGCGCCGCGCTCGCCGCTCGCGCCGAGGCGCAGCTGCTGGCCGAGAAGAAGGCGGCCGCCGAGGCGGAGGCGC
>NZ_JBLRDT010000110.1:0-9057 GCF_057512245.1 Gryllotalpicola sp. CP2-P1 | reverse complement strand
TGTCGGTCTAGCGATCGCCACCGCTCGCGGCGCGGTACCGCCGCACGAGCTCGTGCGCGCTGCCGCGCCAGGGCGCCCCGTGGCCCGGGATCACCACCTCGATGTCGAGGCCGAGCAGGCGCTCCAATGAGGCGGCCGCCTCGGTCGGATCATCGGTGAAGGGCGCCGGCGCCGGGCCGCGCACGCCGGTGAGCACATCGCGCGTCGTGAGCGCGTCGCCGACGAAGACGGTGCGCTGCTCAGGGAAGTACACCGCGATGCTGCCCGGCGAATGCCCGGGCAGCGCGATGAGCTGCGGGCGCCCCGGCAGTTCGAGACGGTCGCCCTCGCGCACGGGCGTGACCTCTCCGAGGTAGCGGTTACGCAGGCCGCCCATGGCGACGGTGTAGCCGAGGAACTGCAGCACGGGCCCGATGCGCCGCCGGCCCCACGCGGGCGTGCTCTTCTCGAGCCCGCGGGCACGGGCCGCGTCGGCCGCGTGCACATAGACCGGCACACCGTGTTCCGCGCGTAGCCGCTCAGCGAACCCGATGTGGTCGCTGTCGCCGTGAGTGAGCACGAGCCCGCGGATGTCGCCGAGTGAGCGGCCCATCGCCGCCAGCTCGCGCTTCAGCTCGCGGAAGTGCCCAGCGAGGCCGGCGTCGACCACGGTGACGCCGTCGTCATCTGCGAAGAAATGGATCGCGATCAGGTCGGTGCCCACGCGATGAATTCCGGGTACGATCTCCATGAAGGCTACGGTACATAGCTTTCATGGCTAATAGCAATAGCTATCGTGAGAGGAGTCCCATGCCGGCACCCAGCCGCACCACGCACGGCGACATCGTCGCCGCCGCTCGCGGAATCGTGGCAGCAGGCGGCCTCGAGGCGCTCACCATGCAGGCGGTCGCAACTCGGGTGGGCGTGCGAGCGCCCTCGCTCTACAAGCGCATCGCGGGCCGCACCGAGCTGATCAGGCTCGTCGTCGTCGCGGTCATCGACGACCTCGCGCGGCGTCTCGCATCGGCCGCGGCCCTCGTCGCACGCGACCCGCGCGGGGCGATCGCCGACCTGGCACGCGAGCTGCGCGCCTTCGCGCACGCGGACCCGTCGGGGTTCGGGCTGATCTTCGGCGGCGCTCCGCTCGACGCGCGGCCCCCTGTGGATGTGCTCGCCCGCTCCGCTGCCCCGCTCATCGACGCCGCGCGGCGACTCGTCGGCGAGGAGCGCGCGCTCGATGCCGCACGGACGCTGACGGCCTGGGCCAACGGATTCCTCACGATGGAGCTCGCCGGCGCGTTCCAGCTCGGTGGCGACGTCGACCGGGCGTTCGAGTGGGGCCTCGCCCGGGTCATCGACGCGGTCGCGGCCGACGAGCCTCACGATTCGAAGGCCGCGCGGCGACACTAGATGCTCTTCCGGTCGGCCCCTCCCCCGGCGCGGCGACACTAGATGCTCTTCCGGCCGGCCCCCTCCCCCGGCGCGGCGACACTAGATGCTGCTCTGCGCACCGCTGCCCCCGTGCGGCGACATTGGATGCCGCTCCGAGCATCGTGTTTCAGCGCCTAGTGTCGCCGCACGAAATGAGCCCGGGGCGAAAGGACACCTAGTGTCGCCGCACGAAATGAGCCCGGGACGAAAGGGCATCTAACGTCGCCGCACGAAATGAGCCCGGGGCGGCGCACGGGACCTGACGCGGCGCGCCGAGGCAGTCCCGAGGCGCGCCGACATGACGCCCGAATCCCTTCCGCGCGGATGGGGCTTGCCGTTATGCGGACTTCGCCCCGGCCTGCGCCGACTCGGACGCCTTCTGTTCCGTCTTCTCAGGCAACGGGAAGATGGCGCGCAGGAGATCGCCGACCCATGCGATCAGCTCGGCGTCGGCGAGCTGCTGCCCGTCGACGGTCTTGATCGGCACCGAGATGGCGCGCTGCTGCTGGAAGTGCTTGGCCCCCGGGTAGAGGCGCTGCAGCCGCACCTGGATCGAGTCGGCAAGGTCGGCCGGCGCGAGCCGCAGATTCGACCCCATCGTGACGACCTCGCCGAGCCCGGCGAGCTGGGCATGCCGTCGCAGACGAGCGACGGCGACGAGGTTCTGCACGGGCTCTGGCAGCTCGCCGTAGCGGTCGGTGAGCTCGTCCACGACGAGGTCGATCGCATTGTCGCGGGCGTTCGGGCCGGAAGCCGCCGAGAGCTTCTGATACGCCTCGAGCCGCAGGCGCTCGGAATCGACATAGTCCTCGGGGATGTGCGCGTCGACGGGCAGCTCGAGCCGCAGCTCGGTCTGCCCCTCGGCGACGTCGCCGCGGAACTGGCCGACCGCCTCGCCGATCATGCGCAGGTAGAGGTCGAAGCCGACGCCCGCGATGTGCCCCGACTGCTCGCCGCCGAGCAGGTTGCCCGCGCCGCGGATCTCGAGGTCCTTGAGGGCGATCTGCATGCCCGAGCCGAGCTCGTTGTTGGCGGCGAGCGTCGAGAGGCGGTCGTGCGCGGTCTCGGACAGCGGCTTGTTCTCGTCCCACAGGAAGTACGCGTACGCGCGCTCGCGCCCGCGGCCCACGCGCCCGCGCAGCTGGTGCAGCTGAGACAGCCCGTACTTGTCGGCGCGGTCGATGATGATCGTGTTGGCGTTCGAGATGTCGAGGCCGGTCTCGATGATGGTCGTCGAGACGAGCACGTCGAACTTGCGCTCCCAGAAGTCGACCACGATCTGCTCGAGGGTGTGCTCGGAGAGCTGGCCGTGTGCCACGGCGATGCGCGCCTCGGGAACCAGCTCGGCGAGCTGCGCGGCCACCCGGTTGATCGATGAGACCCGGTTGTGCACGAAGAACACCTGGCCCTCGCGCAGCAGCTCGCGCCTGATCGCGGCCGCCACCTGCTTGTCGTTGTAGGGGCCGACGAAGGTGAGAATCGGATGCCTGTCCTCGGGCGGCGTGGCGAGGGTCGACATCTCGCGAATCCCCGTGACCGCCATCTCGAGCGTGCGCGGGATCGGGGTCGCGCTCATCGCGAGCACGTCGACGTTGGTCTTGATCTTCTTGAGCGCGTCCTTGTGCTCGACGCCGAAGCGCTGCTCCTCATCGACGATCACGAGGCCGACGTCTTTGAAGGCGACGCCCTTCGCGAGCAGGCGGTGGGTGCCGATGACGACGTCGACGGTGCCGTCGGCAAGGCCGTCGAGCACCTCCTTCGCCTCTTTGTCGGTCTGGAAGCGGCTGAGCTGACGCAGGTGGATCGGGAAGCCGGCGAAGCGCTCGCTGAAGGTCTCGAAGTGCTGCTTCACGAGCAGCGTCGTCGGCACGAGCACGACGACCTGCTTCCCGCCCTGCACGGCCTTGAACGCGGCTCGCACCGCGATCTCGGTCTTGCCGAAGCCCACGTCGCCCGAGATCAGGCGGTCCATCGGGATCGGCCGCTCCATGTCGGCCTTCACCTCGTCGATGGTCTGCAGCTGGTCGGGCGTCTCGGCGAACGGGAACGCGTCCTCGAGCTCCTGCTGCCAGGGCGTGTCGGGCGGGAAGGCGAAGCCCTTTGCCGCCATGCGGGCCGAATAGAGCTTGACGAGCTCGACGGCGATGTCGCGCACGGCCTTGCGCGCCCTCGACTTCGCCGCGGCCCAGTCGCTGCCGCCCATCTTCGACAGCGCCGGGTCCTCGCCGCCCACGTAGCGGCTCAGCAGGTCGAGCTGGTCGGTCGGCACGTAGAGCTTGTCGCCCGGGTAGCCGCGCTTCGACGGCGCGTACTCGAGCACGAGGTACTCGCGCTTGGTCTTGACCGCATTGCGACCGCCCGACGAGACCTCGCGCTGCACCAGCTCGAGGAACTTGCCGATGCCGTGGGTCTGATGCACCACGATGTCGCCGGCCTTGAGCTGCAGCGGGTCGACGACGTTCTTGCGCCGGCTGCCGAGCTTCTTGACCTGCCTGCTCTCGTAGCCGACCGCACGGCCATAGAACTCGGCCTCGCCGATGAGCGCGAGCTTCTCGTCGGCCAGTTCGAAGCCGTGCTCGACGGCGGCCTTCACCAGATAGGCGACCCCCGCCTCGGCATCCGCCGGGTAGTCGTCGACCACGCGCGCGGCGAGACCCGCCTCGCTCAGCACGTCGGAGGCGCGCCCGACGAGCCCCTGGCCCGCGGCCGCGATGACGACCTTCCAGCCGCCCGCGAGCAGCTCGCCGACGTGCTCGAGCGCGCCCATGACGTTGCCCTGGAAGCTCGGCACGGCGGCACCCGAGAGACGCACGGCGTCACCCGCCTCACCCGCGTCGAAGGTCGAGATGGTCCACCAGGGGTCGCCAGGAACGCTCGCCTTGAGCGCTTCGAGCGTGAGGAAGTCGCCGGCCTCGAGGTCGATCGGGGCGGCGGCGCCCACGGTGGCCGCGCTCCACGCGGCGGAGAGGAACTCGCGGTTCGTCTCGGCGAGGCTCACCGCGCGGCTCGCGACGCGCTCGGGGGCGATGACGGCGACGGCAGCGCCCTCGGGCAGGTAGGCCGTGACGGGAACGAGCTTGTCGACGAGCGCGGGGGCGAGCGACTCCATGCCCTCGACGGGGATGCCCTGGCCGACCCGCTCGAGCAGGCTCGACAGGCTCGGGAACTCGTGCTGCATCTCGCGCGCGCGCTGCCGCACCGACTCCGACAGCAGCAGCTCACGGCTCGGCGGCAGGGTCGCCTTGTGCACCGGCTCGGCGAGCGAGCGCTGGTCGGCGACCGAGAACCAGCGGATCTGGTCGACCTCGTCGCCGAAGAAGTCGATGCGGTACGGGTGCTCGGCGATGGGGCTGAACACGTCGAGAATGCCGCCGCGCACCGCGAACTCGCCGCGCCGCGTGACCATGTCGACGCGGGCATAGGCGAGGTCGACGAGGGTTGCGGTGATGCGGTCGAGGTCGTAGCCGCGGTGACCGACCTCGAGCTCGACCGGGTCGATCTCGGTGAGGTTGTCGGCGATCGGCTGCAGCGCGGCGCGCACACTGGCGACCACGACGAGCGGATGCCTCGACTCGGGCGCCTCGCCCTGCCACTGCTTGAGCCGCCGCAGCGCCGTCAGTCGCTTCCCGACGATCTCGGCGCTGGGGCTGAGCCGCTCGTGCGGCAGCGTCTCCCACGCGGGGAACTCGATGATCTCAGCCTCGGGCGCGAAGCTCGCGAGCGCCTGGCGCAGCGCCTCGGAATCGCGCCCCGTCGCCGTCACGACGAGCAGGGCTTGCTGCTCTTTCGGCCGCTTCGCGAGCAGCGCTGCGAGCAGCGGGACGCGGAGGCCGTCTGTGGCCTGGAAGTCGGCGGCGCGACTCGCGTAGGCGAGGGCGTCGTCGAAGTTCTGGGCGCGCGAAAGCGCCTCGATCAATCCCTCGAGTACCACTCCTCAAGTCTACGGAAAGGGTGCCGACATCGGGCTGGGGCGGCTCTAGGGTGAAGGCATGATCAGGCACACCGTCGCGTTCCGGCTCATCCACCCCGCGGGCTCGGCCGAGGAGGCCGCGTTCCTCCAGGCGGCGGCCGAACTCGCCGACATCCCTGGCGTCCAGAAGTTCGAGGTGCTGCGCGAGGTGAGCCCCAAGAACGACTTCGCGTTTGGCCTCTCGATGGAGTTCGACGACCAGGCCGCCTACGACGCCTACAGCTTCGGGCCGAAGCACTCGGCGTTCGTGGCCGAGCGGTGGCAGACCGAGGTGGCCGATTTCCTCGAGGTCGACTACGTGCCCTTCACCGCGAGCTGAGACCCGCCGACAGATCCAGCCGCCAGGCCCGGCCGTCAGATCCAGCCGTCAGATCCAGCCGTCCAAGGCAGTGAGGAACGCCTCGGGGTCATCGCGGCTGATCGTGTGCGACGCACCGGGCACGACGCGCACGACGAACCCGGCTGCAGCCAAACGCGCGGCGAGCGCCTCGTCGACGAGCTTCGACTGATCCGCCAGCACCAGCAGCGAGGGCACCGTCGGCCGCTCGGGTGCGACCAGGATGTCCGCGATATCGCGGCCGAGCAGGAAGGCGCGGAACTTCGGGTCGAAGGCATGGAAGTCCTCGGACTCGATGACCGTGTCCTCCTGCGCCCAGCGCGGGTTGTTCTTCGCGACCTTCGCCGGCGTCGAGCCCAGCAGGCGCCCGACCGCGGGCCACGCGATCGCGCGCGCGAGCAGCGAGAGCCGTGGGGCAGAGAACGCAGGGTCGACGTAGACCGCCCGTGCGGGCTGCAGCCGCCCGACCGCCTGGCTGAGTGCGAAGCCGCCGAGGGAATGCCCTACGGCGAGCTCGGGGCGCGCGGGCACGCTGTCGAGCAGGCTCTCGACGAGGAGCGGCGCGGTGTAGGCATCCGCCCGTGGGCTCTGCCCGTGGCCCGGCAGATCCACCGCGATCGCCCGGTAGCCTCGCGCGGCGAGTTCGGGCCCCAGCAGCCGCCAGTTCCGCGAGCTGCTCATCACGCCGTGCACGAGCACCGCCACCCGCTCGCCCGCGCCCCACTCGCGCGTGAACAGCCTCATGCTCGGCAAGAGTACGTGGGCTGTGCCACGCACCAGCCGCAGCCGCGCGCTACGCCGACTTGGTGTGGAACTTAAGCTGGGCCGCGGTGAGGCCCTGCGTCGTGATGAGCTCGACCGCGTCGGCGGCGTCGGCGATGAGGATCGGCAGGTTCTTCCGCTCGGCCGCGCTGAACGCCTTCAGCACATGATCGGCGGCATCCGATGCCCCGGGCGGCCGCCCGACGCCCACCCGCACGCGCGTGAAGTCGCCTGTTCCGGTCGCCTTGATGATGTCGCGCACGCCGTTGTGCCCGCCGTGCCCGCCGCCGAACTTCAGCTTCAGGGTGTCGAAGGGGATGTCGATCTCGTCCTGCACGACGATCAGCTGCGCGGGGGCGAGGGAATAGAACTTGAGCAGCTGCGAGACCGGGCCGCCCGAGGTGTTCATGTAGCCGTTCGACTTCGCGAGGATCAGCTTCGGGCCGCCGACATGCACGCGCCCCTCGGCGACGTGCGCGTTCGTCTTGTGCGATTTGAAGGTGGCGGATGCCCGCGCCGCGAGCTCGTCGACCACCATCTGCCCCACGTTGTGCCTGGTGTTCGCATAGGCCGAGCCGGGGTTTCCGAGGCCGACGATGAGCCAGGTGTCGGTGGGGGTAGCCATAGCTCTCTACGGTACGCGAAAGGCGGGCGCCCCAAGGGAGCGCCCGCCTTCCTGACGCGGTCCTACTCGGCCGAGTCGCTCTCGGCGGCCTCAGCCTCCGCGGCCTCTGCAGCCTCTGCGGTCTCCTCATCGGCGGGGGCGGCCGGCAGGACGATGCCGACGATGAGCGTCTCGGGCTCGGTCACGAGCGTCGCACCGGCGGGCAGCTCGAGGTCGCCGGCGGTGATGTGCGTGCCGGCCTCCTTGCCCTCGACGTCGACGACGACGCGCTCGGGGATGTTGGTCGCCTCGACCTCGACCGTGACGGTCGACGCGTCCTGCTCGGCGATGGCCGAGCCGAAGGGCTCGCCCTCGACGTGCACGGGGACGTCGACCGTGACCTTCTCGCCGCGCTTGACGACGACGAGGTCGATGTGCTCGATGATCTGGCGCACCGGGTCGCGCTGCACGTCCTTCACGAGCGTCAGCTCGGACTGGCCCGCGATGTCGAGCTCGAGGATGGCGTTCGCCTTGCGGATGAGGAGCATGGTCTCGTGGCCGGGCAGGGTCACGTGACGGGGGTCGGTGCCGTGGCCGTAGATGACGGCCGGGATCTTGTGGGCGGCGCGGATCTTGCGCGCAGCGCCCTTCCCGAAGGATTCGCGGATCTCCGCGGTGAGCTTGTCAGCCATGTGGGTGCCTTTGCTGTCGGTGGGCTTCCCGCCCACGTCTGGTGTGTGATCTCAACTCGAACGCGCGAGCGCGTGAGGAATGACGTGAAGCCGGTTCCACCGCGTCGATAACGGATGCCTGTTGTGTCGGTCGCCCGACGCGACAGGCAGCCCTCGCCGAAGTCGAGTCCACTTTATCAGCCCGGGCGAGCTACTCCCTGGGGAGGATGCCTGAGCCCACCGCGCCCCCCTACGCTGACCCCATGCCGGCGGGAAGAGATGAGCGGAGCCGACGCTCGGCCCTGCGCGTCTGGGTGCCGGTGGTGCTGTCGGCGCTGGTGCAGCTCGGAACGACCTTCGCGGTCCTCGCCACGCGGAGCGTGCGGTCGGCGCCGCCGTGGGTGCAGCACCATGCTCCCCAGATCGAGCAGCCGGCCGCGGTCATCGTCGCCGCGGTGCTGCTCGCGCTCGCCGGCCCGGTGCTGCTCATCCGGATCAGGCGCCGCCCCGGCCCGGTGCTCGTCGCGGTCGCCGCCGTCGCGGTGCTGGGCGAGTCGCTGCTGATCGCGGTGGTCGGCGCGGTGGCGTTCTATGTCTCGGTCGTCTTCGGCGTCGTGATCGCGGTGCTGCACGGGGCTCGGCTCTGGGCATGGGTCGTGACGGGTGTGCTGTGGCTCACGCCGATCGCGCTGTACCTGGTGACCCTGCAACCGGGTGCACTCCTTCTGCTCGTGCCGTGGACGATCCTGTCGATCCTCGTGCTCGTGGTGCCCGAGGGCGTGCGCAACCGGCGCGCGTGGCGCGCACAGCTGCTGCGCGATGCCGAGGCGCGGCGCGCCGAGGAGGCGCAGGCGGAGCGGGTGCGCGTCGCCCGCGAGCTGCACGACGTGCTGGCGCACTCGCTGAGCCAGATCAACGTGCAGGCATCCGTCGGCCTGCATCTGTTCGACTCCCAGCCCGACAAGGCCGCGGCAGCCCTCGCCAGCGTGAAGGAGACGAGCAAGCAGGCGCTCGGCGAGGTGCGCCAGGTGCTCGGGATGCTGCGCGGCGACGCTCCCCTCGCGCCCGAGCGCGGGCTCGCCGACATCGCCGCGCTCGTCGACGGGGTGCGCGCCCAGGGCATCGATGCGTCGCTGCGCTTCGACGTGGCCGCCGACGTGCAGGTGTCCGCGGCGACGCAGCAAGCGGCGTTCCGGATCGCTCAGGAAGCGCTGACGAACGTCACGAGGCACGCCGCGGCGACGCAGGTGCATGTCGCCGTGACCGAGGAAGGCGGCACGCTGCGGGTCAGCGTCGCGAGATC
>NZ_JBLRDT010000011.1:0-28073 GCF_057512245.1 Gryllotalpicola sp. CP2-P1 | reverse complement strand
GGTGCCGCCGCTCTTCGATGCGGCGGTCGAACGGGGTGCTCGAGCCGTCGTCTGGCGCGGCTTCTGGGCACGTGGAGCAGCCGGCTTTTTCGCCGCTGACGCGGGCTTTTCCTCTGCCGGCTCGACCGGTGAGACGGGGTTCGCCTGGGGGCCGTCTTCTGGTGGCGTCTCCGGAAGCGAACTCATGTGGCCACCGTAGCAACAGCCTCCGGCATCCGTCGCCCCTTGCGTCGAACCGGTTACGAAAATCCCCCCAAGGAGGGGAAACGCGGGGCGACCGGGTAAACTCCCGGTGAACGCCTATTGTCTACCGTGGGGAGCAAGACGTGACCACCCAGATCGTGATTCTGGCCGCCGGCATGGGAACCCGCCTCGGCCGCTCACTGCCCAAGTGCCTCACCGAGCTGGTCGACGGCCGCACGATCATGGGCCAGCAGCTGGGCAACATCGACGCTGCATTCGGCACGGATGCCGAGGTCACCATCGTCGTCGGCTACCGCGCGGAAGAGATCGTGGAGCGCTACGGCGACCGCGCGAAGTTCGTCTACAACGAGCAGTACGACCAGACCAACACCAGCAAGAGCCTGCTGCGCGCGCTGCGCGCGTCGAACAAGGGCGGCGTGCTGTGGATGAACGGTGACGTCGTCTTCGACCCGGCCGCGCTCGTGCGCGCCAAGGAGCTCATCGACCGCGACCAGAGCTTCGTCACCGTGAACACCTCGAAGGTCTCCGACGAAGAGGTCAAGTACACGGTCGACGCCGAGGGCTTCATCGACAAGCTCTCGAAGAAGGTCGACCTGGGCAAGGCGCTCGGCGAGGCCGTCGGCATCAACTTCATCTCGGGCCGCGACAAGGCCGGTTTCATCCGCGCGCTCGACAAGATCGACGCGCAGGACTACTTCGAGGGCGGCCTCGAGCTGTCCATCGCCCGCGACGGCATCCGGGTCGAGCCCATGGACATCTCCGACCTGTACGCGGTCGAGGTCGACTTCGCCGAGGACCTCGAGCGGGCGAACCACCTGTTCGCCTAAGCGCCTACGGGTTCGCCGCCACCGCGACGGGGCGGCCCATGAAGCGCAGTGCGACGCTGTCGCCCGGCTCTGGCCGCTCGCGGACGTCGTGTTGCACGGCGACGACCGTCTCGTCGGGCAGGCGCACGAAGGTGCGCCGCAGAGACCCGAGGAAGCTCGTCGAGACGACGGTGCCGCGCAGCGCGGCATCCCCGGCGGCCGCATCGACCAGCGCGATGTCCTCGGGGCGCACGAAGGCGGTCACCCTGCCCGTGGCGGGCACCTCGCCCATCACGTCGAGGCGCTGCCCGAACACCGTGACCGCTCCCCCGGCGAGCTCGCCGGGCAGCCTGTTCGAGAGCCCGACGAAGTCGGCGACGAACGAGGTGCGCGGGCTCAGGTACAGCTCTTCAGGGGTGCCGATCTGCTCGATGCCGCCCGCGTTCATCACGGCGACGCGGTCGGCGACGGCGAGCGCCTCCTCCTGGTCGTGGGTGACGAACAGCGTCGTGATGCCGAGATCCTTCTGAATGCGGCGGATCTCGTCGCGCAGGCTGACCCGCACCTTCGCATCCAGCGCAGACAGCGGCTCGTCGAGCAGTAGCACGCGCGGGCGCGTGACGAGTGCGCGCGCCAGCGCGACGCGCTGCTGCTGGCCGCCCGAGAGCTGGTGCGCGTAGCGATCGGCGAGGTGAGCGAGGCCGACCAGCTCGAGGGCCTCGCCCGAGCGGGCGCGGCGCGAGGCGGCATCCACCTTGCGCATGCGCAGCCCGAACTCGACGTTCTGCAGCGCGGTCAGGTGCGGGAACAGCGAGTACGACTGGAACACCATGCCGATGTCGCGCCTGTTCACCGCTACCTGGGCGACGTCTTTGCCGTCGATCAGGATGCGGCCGCCGTCGATCTGCTCGAGACCCGACAGGGCACGCAGGGCGGTCGTCTTGCCGCAGCCCGAGGGGCCGAGCAGCGCGATGAACTCCCCCGGCTCGATGCTGAGGTTCACGCCCGCGAGCGCCTGGTGGCCGGCGTACGTCTTGACGACGTCGACGAGTTCGACGGCGGTCCCGGCGACTTCGAGGGCGGCGGCGGCTGCGGGAACGGTGGTTTCGACGGCGGACATCAGGCGGCCTTTCGCTTGCGGGCACCGCTGACCGAGCCGACTGCTCCGATCAGCACGAGGATCAGGAAGATGAGCAGCAGCGCCGCGAGGGCGAACGTCGCCGCGACATACGGGTCGGCGTGCTGCAGCAGGGCGAGCGCGGTCTGGAAGGTGTTCTGGGTGAGGAACGACGCGATCGTGTACTCGCCGAGCACCACAGAGACCGTGATGAGAGCTGACGAGAGGATGCCGCGCCGCAGGTTCGGCAGGATGACGGACCAGACCGTCGCGAACCACCCGGCGCCGAGCGAGCGCGACGCCTCCGAGAGGGTGACCATGTCGAGTCCGGACATGTTCGACTGAATCGGGCGGTAGGCGTAGGGCAGCACGATGATGCCGATCGCGAAGGCGAGCACCCAGGCGACCGATCCCGTAAGGTGCCAGATCTGCTGGTAGACCGGCACGAAGCCGACGGCGAGCACCACGGTCGGGATCGAGATCGGAAGCAGGCAGACGAATTCGATCACCTGCCGCACGCGCCGGTAGCGCAGCTCGGCCAGGATCATGGCCGGCAGCAGGAACACGATCATCAGCACGACGGTGACGACCGCGATGACGAGGGAGTTCTGGATGCCCTCGAACAGCTGCGCGTACATGTATGCCTGCCCAGGGTCGGCGAGGCGCTCGAGGTGCTGCAGCGTGAAGCCGTGAGTCTGCGCCGTCGGCCAGAAGGCGAAGCGGAACAGCGCGTACAGCGGGTAGAGGAATCCGAGCGCGGCCAGCACCAGGATCACCGTCGCCGTCGTGCGGCTGGGTGTCGCGCCGACACGGGGCGCCCGGGGCGTGCGCGCGCTCATCGCTGCCACCGCGAGGCCCGGCGCTGCAGCAGCGAGTAGAGCCACATGACGATGGCCATCACGACGATCATGCCGATCGCGAGCACCCCGGGAACGTGCGCGATTCCGGGCAGCGTCTCGCTGCTCAGGTCCTGCTGCATGATGATCGGGATGATGACGCCGGTGTTCGTCAGGGCGGACGCGGTCGCGTAGGACGAGAAGGCGCCCGCGAACACGAGGATCATCGAGCCGAAGAACGACGGGGCGAGCACGGGGAAGCCCACATGCAGCCAGTAGCTGAGCCGGCCGCCGCCGAGCGTCGCGACGGCCTCGCCCCACTGCGGCCGCAGGCCGACGAGCGCGGGCATGAACGCGATGACCATGAGCGGCACCGAGAAGTAGACGTAGACGAAGAACATTCCCGAGACCTGGTTGATCAGCGGGCCGGCGGTCTTGTCGAGGGCGAGCGCGTTGATGTCGAAGCCGAACGCCTGCTTGAGGAAGAGCGTCAGCAGACCGGTCGTGCCGATCGTCGCCACGAAGGCGAAGGCGAGCATGACGCCGCCGAACTGGGCGAAGACGGATGCCGCGGCATCCGCCACGACCCGGGTGAAGCCCACCGGATTCACCGCGAGCAGCGCCACGCAGATGACGGCGCCGATCACGGCGCTCGCGACGGCGGTGGCGAGCGACAGGAGAATCGAGTTCCCGAACGGCCGCAGGATGACGGGGTTCGCATACGCCCCGAAGTTGGCGAGCGTGAAGGCGCCCTTCTCATCGGTGAGGCCGCTCCACACCGCGAGTACGGTCGGCACCGCGAGGAAGACGAGCGTGTAGACGGCGAACGGCGTGAAGCCGAGCCAGCCCGCCGCGCGGCGCCGGGGCCGGACAGCCCCGGCGCCTGCGGACCGGTCGACCGCCGCATCGGATGCGACCACGGTCATGGTGTTCCTCTGCTCTCGTCGAAGACTGCTCAGCCCATCGCGGCGGGCCAGAGCGACGCGATCTGCGTGCCCGCCTTGGTGGCCTGGTCGGCGGTCAGCAGCGTGACGTCGGAGGGCGCGTCGCCGACCTTCTGCAGCACGTCCTTGTCGACCGAGCCGTCCTTCTTCATCGCGTCGAGCATGGCCGGGTACGCGCCGGCGGCGAGGTAGAGGTTCTGCACCTCGGGCGTGTAGATGTACTCCTCCCACAGGCGGGCCGCTGCCGGGTCCGCCGCGCCCGAGGCCACGGCCTGGTTGTAGTAGGAGCCGACCGCGGCGCCCGGAAGGACGACCGATTTGAAGTTCGGGTTGCCGCCCTGCGAGGCGTCACCCCAGGCGACGTTGTTGAACGACCACTGCAACACGACCGGCGTCTGGCCGTTGTTGACCGTGGCCTGCGAGGCCGTGGTCGGAACGAAGTTGCCCGCCGCCTTGAGCTTCTTGAAGAAGTCGACGCCCGTGCTGAGGTCGTCGGCAGAGCCGCCGTTCTGCACCGAGGCGAGCACGACATCCATCAGCGATTCGTTCGCCTTGACGGGCGAGTCCTTGATGGCGACCTTGTTCTTGTAGTCGGCCCCGAGCAGGTCGTCGAGCGAGGTCGGGGCCTTCGTGACCTTCGACGAGTCGTAGCCGACCGAGATGAGACCCGTGTAGTCGTAGTACCAGTTGCCGTCGGGGTCCTTGAAGTCCGCCGGGATCTTGTCC
Organism: Gryllotalpicola sp. CP2-P1; assembly: GCF_057512245.1. Classification (NCBI taxonomy): domain Bacteria; kingdom Bacillati; phylum Actinomycetota; class Actinomycetes; order Micrococcales; family Microbacteriaceae; genus Gryllotalpicola; species Gryllotalpicola sp. CP2-P1. Next base: position 23,440 of record NZ_JBLRDT010000011.1, on the reverse strand, counting down.
CAGTTCTGCACCTTGTAGGGCGTCACGACATCGGGGTTCGCGTTGAGCACGGTCGTTCCTATGTCGAACACGTCGGGCGCCGTCGACTGGCCCTTGTTGGCCTTCGCGGCGTCGACCTCGTCCTGGGATGAGCCGTCGGGGTTCTCTGAGTTGATCTTGATCTGCGGGTACTTCTTCTGGAAGCCGGCGATGATCTTGCCGTAGTTCGCCCACGACGGCGGAAGGGTGATCACGTTGAGGTGACCTTCCTTCTCTGCAGCGGCGACCAGGCAGTCGAAGCCGCCGAAGTCGGCCGCACTGGTGGCCTTGGCGGCCTGCGCGGTCGAGAGCGTCTTGCAGTCCTTGGCGTCGGCCGCGGCGCTCGATGCGCCGCTGTTGCTCGCGCAGCCGGTCAGCACGACGGCTGCGGCGGCGACCAGCGCGAGGCCGGAGGCCGCGCGGCGAAGCTTGCTGTTCATTGTTCTCCTCGTGGTTGCAGGGGATTCGGGTCAATCGAGAACGGATGCCGCGAGCCCGAGCGCCGTCGTCATGCCGATGCCGCTCGTGACAGAGACGGCGGTGACGCCGGGCGCGGGGCTCGCGACCAGGTAGGGCCCGTTGGGGCTCGAGGCGTAGACGCCGCGCCAGCGGCGGCGCACGACCAGCTCGCGCACGCCGAGCAGCTCGCGGAACCGGGCGAGCAGCAGCTCGTCGCTCGCCTCGTCGTCGAAGGGGGACTCGGTGAGGCCGTAGTGGTGCGTGTCGCCGAGCACGAGCCGGCCCGCCGCGTCGCTGTGGGGAAGCCGCTGCGTGAACATCAGGTTCACGCCGTGCTCGCCGAGCTCGGGCGCCTCTCGGTCCAGCGCGTCGCGCAGCGCCGCGGCCGCCGCGGTCCGGCTGAACGCGTCGTAGCGCAGCAGCGAGGTGCCGGTGAAGACACCGGGGTCGACGGTGACGCCGGCCGGGGCATCCGCCTCGATCATGCGCAGCCGGCAGCGCACGACGCCGTGCTCGTCGGCGATGCCCGGGAACAGGCGGTCGACGTCGTGGCCGACGGCGACGATCACGCGATCGGCCGTCACCTCGCCGCGCGCCGTGACGACACGGCCGGAATCCACGCCGAGCACGTTCGCCCGGTAGCGGAACTCGACGCCCAGGCGAGCGAGATGTGCGGCGAAGGCCGGCACGGCGCTCGGCGCGTCGACGCGCAGATCGAGGCGCAGCCAGGCACCGCCGATCGCATCGACGGGCGCGAAGCCGAGCTTGTCGGCGAGCTGGGCCGCCGTCAGCAGCACGTTGTCGTCGCTGCGCTCGCCCACGAACTCCTCGAGCACGGCGAGCTCCTCGGGGCGACGCGCGACGGCGACCGTTCCGGCGGTCGAGACCGGAATGCCGGCATCCGCCCCCAGCGCCAGCCACTCGCCGCGCGCCCGCAGCGCGTAGTCATAGGCGGGCCCGGACTGCGCGCTCGTGCAGATGTGGCCGAAGTTCCGGATGCTGGCGCCTGCGGCGTATTCGTCGCGCTCGAGCACCACGACCCTCAGCCCGGCGCGCACAGCATGCCAGGCGTGCGCGAGCCCGACGATGCCGGCGCCCACGATGGCCACGTCGTAGCGGGCGGGGGCAGCGCCGGAGGGCACGGCGGCGCCGGAAGCGGGGGTCACGAGTGCCACTGTGACGGGCAGAAGAGGGCGGATGCCAGCCGACCGCGGCACTTGTCATGAGAAGTTCAATCAGCCGCACCGCCGCGCAAACGGTCGGTGAACAGACCGCCGTCTACCGACCCCGGCACCCACTCGGGGCACTTGTATTGAGACCGTGCGAGTGCCCCTACACGTCGTCGTCGCCGACGCGATCCGCGAGCGCATCCGCTCGGGGGATCTGCCGGTCGGCGCGCCGCTTCCGTCCGAGTCCGAGCTGAGCGCGCAGTTCGGCGCGAGCCGCGGGCCCGTGCGCCAGGCGCTCGGCCAGCTGCGGAACGAGGGCCTGATCGAGACCAGCCAGGGCCGGGTGCCCACGGTGCTCGGGCGGCCGCTGGCGCACTCGATCGACGATTTCTTCTCGTTCAGCGCCTGGGTGCAGGCGACCGGGCGGCTGCCCGGTCAGCACACCCTCGAGCTCGCCTGGCGCGTGCCGCCGCCGGAGGTGGCGGCGAAGCTGCACCTCGCGGCATCCGATCGCGCCGTCGTCGTCGTGCGCCGCCGCTCGATCGACGGCCGGCCCACGATGCTCGAGCGCAGCTGGTACGTCTCGGAGGTGGGCCGGCGGCTCTTCGACTTCGACCCAGACGAGGGGTCGATCTTCGGCGCCCTGATCGAGCGCGGCGTGTCGCTCGAGAGCGGCACCCACACCATCGATGCGGTGGCGGCGAACGTGCTCGACGCCGAGCAGCTCGAGGTGCCCCTCGCCTCGCCGCTGCTGCGGGTCGAGCGCCTCACCTCGTCCGCCTCCGGCAGGGTCGTCGAGTACGCCGACGACCGCTACCGCACCGACCGCGCCAAGCTCGCGATCCGCAACTCCCGCTCGACGTCGGCCGTGTCGCGGCCGAGCATCGCGCGGCTCGCCTCGGAAGGACTTCCCGCATGACCATTCGCCTCGTCTCGCTCGACATGGCGGGCACCACGATCGCGGAAGCGGGCACGGTCTATGCCGTGCTGCGCTCGACCGTCGAGGAAGCGACCGGCACGACCATCAGCGACGAGCTGCTCTCCACCTGGGGCGGCACGAGCAAGCACGCGGCGATCGGCGGGCTGCTCGAGGCGCTCGGCGAAGACGCCTCGCGGCAGGACACCCTGTTCGACGAGTTCCGCTCGACCCTGCGGGCGCAGTATCTGGCCGACAGGCCCGCCGTCATCCCCGGCGTGCGCGAGGCGGTCGCCACTCTGCGCGCGGCCGGCGTCAAAGTGGCGCTGCAGACCGGCTACTCGCGCGACGTGGCCGAGCTGCTGCTTGAGATCGTCGGGTGGCAGCTCGGGTCGGGCGACGGCGAGACCGGGGATGTCGACGCTCTCGTCACCTCGGACGACGTGGCAGCCTCGCGCCCGGCCCCCTTCCTGATCTATCGCGGAATGGAGCTCACCGGGGTCACTTCGGCCGCCGAGGTGCTCGTCGCCGGGGACACGGCGAACGACCTCGGCGCGGGTGTCGCGGCGGGCGCACGCTACGTTGTCGGGGTGCTCACCGGCGCCTACACCGCCGAGCAGCTCGGCCGGCACCGGCACACCCATCTGCTGCCGTCGGTCGCCGACATCCCCGGTCTGCTCGCCCGCGACGGCGAACTGCCTGCGTGACGGCTGCGGCCCCGGTCGCTCGCGGAATCCCGCGGCCTGACGCCGCCCCTGTTCCGAAACGGTCATCTGCGGCTGAGGCCCCGGGCGCGAGTGTCTGTTTCGGGCCACGGCCCCGGCCGCCCGTTCCGCCGCAGACAGTTCCGGCCGCGGGCGCGGGCGCGCGTGACCGTTTCGGGCCGGAGAGGTCGCGCGCGCGTCGACCGAACGGGTCGATCGACTTGCCATCCACAGCCGCATCTCGCGCCCCGTTGTCCACCGATAGGCGGATGCGGCGAACGGAGGTCACGCCCGATGCGCGTCAATAGCAGGGTGCTCACTCCCTCAGCGCCCCCGCTCGACCGCATCATCGACGGCCGCTCCAGCCTGAACGGCACCGCCGAGTCGCGTGCCCTCAGCCGCCGCGTGGCCAGAGGCGAGACCGAGCGGCTGCGCCATGGTCTGTTTCGCGACGCGCTTCCACCGGTGACCCAGCTGCCCTGGGAACACCGCCCGGCAGAACTCCGCCGACGCTATCTCGAGAAGGCGGCCGCCGTCGCCCTGACGAGGCGTTCGACCGTGGTCTTCTCACACCGCACGGCGCTGGCGATCCTGGGCCTTCCGTTTCTGCCGCCCTGGCCCGACGAGGTCGACATCCTCGAGGAGCGCGACTCTCCACGGCGCAGCAAGCGAGGCATCCGCGTGCACTTCGGCGGCCTCGATGCGGACGACCTCATGCCGTGGGGCGAGTTCTGGGTGACGCGGCCCGAGCGGACGCTCGCAGACATCGCTCGATCGCTGATGCCCGTGTTCGCCGTTCCTGCGCTCGATGCCGGCCTGGTCGAGCTCTCCCGCGACGGCATTCGGGCGATCCTGGAACGCGAGCCGAATGTCAAGAACACGCAGCGCGCCCTCGCAGCTCTCGACTTCGCCGACCCGAGATCCGAGTCACCGGGCGAATCGGGCAGTCGTGTGCTGATGCACCTGTTCGGCGCTCCGCCGCCCGAGCTCCAGACCAGGCATCCGTCGCCTATCCGAGGGCGGCGCTACTTCCGCACCGACTTCGAATGGCCCGAGCTCAAGAAGATCGGTGAGTTCGACGGGCGAGAGAAGTTCCTCAAAGACGAACTTCTCGGCGGCAAGTCGCCGGGGCAGGCCGTCTACGAAGAGAAGCTTCGCGAGGACGCGCTCAGGCGCGAAGGGAACGACGTCGGCCGCTGGGGCATGCACGCAGTGCGCAGGCCGGCGGATCTGCGAACCGCCCTCGGTGCCCTCGGCATCCCGATGACACGAGGCAACCGAGCTCTCTCGGTGCTGTGGTGAGCCCTACAGCGAGTCGCGCCAGGCGAGGGCCGCCTTGATCTTGCCGAGGTCCTGCGTGTAGTCGGGGCCCGAGATGCCGATCGTGAAGAGGCGCACCCCCGCCTCGACGAGCGCGTCGCCGACCTCGGTCGGCGCCGCGTTGCCGAACGCCGACGACAGCGTGATCTCGGACACGTCCCGGCCGACGGCCTCGCAGTGCTCGGCCAGGATCCTCTTCTTGCGGTTCAGCGTCTCGAGGTCGCTGAAGCTGTGCCAGATGTCGGCGTGCTGGGCGACGATGCGCAGCGTCTTCTTCTCGCCGCCACCGCCGATGAGCACGGGGATGTCGCGGGTCGGCGCGGGGTTCAGCTTCGACCAGCGTGCCTCGATGCGCGGCATCGCCTCGGCGAGCGCGTCCAGACGGGTGCCCGGCGTGCCGAACTCGTAGCCGTACTCGTCGTAGTCGCGCTCGAACCAGCCCGAGCCGATGCCGAAGATCAGCCGGCCGGTGCCGTCATCGTGAGCCGAGATGTGGTCGACGGTGCGTGCCATGTCGGCCAGCAGGTCGGCGTTCCGGTACGAATTGCAGGTGACGAGGCATCCGAATTCGACGCGCGTGGTCTGCTCGGCCCACGCCGCGAGCATCGTCCAGCCCTCGAAATGCAGCCCGTCGGGCTCGCCCGACAGCGGGTAGAAGTGGTCCCAGTTGAAGAGGACATCGACGCCGAGCTGCTCGAGCTCGACGACCGTGTCGCGGATCTGCTGGTAAGAGGCATGCTGCGGGGCGATCTGAACGCCGATTCGTACCTGGGTCACGCTCCCTAACGTACCCAGCGATCACCCCTAGCATTGAGGCCGTGACCAGCTCGACCGTCGTGCGCCCCGCACAGCGCACACCCTTCGCCAGATACCGCCACTCGCTGTGGCTGCTGACGAAGCGCGATCTGTCGGTGCGCTACACGACGAACGCGCTGGGCTACGTGTGGTCGATCCTCGACCCGCTGCTCATGTCGCTCATCTACTTCTTCGTGTTCGTGGTGGTCATGAACCGCGGCGGCACGGCCGGCGAGCAGCCGTACATCGTCTATCTGATGGCGGGGCTGCTCGCGTGGACGTGGTTCAACAACACGATCACGGATGCCACGCGGGTCTTCAGCAAAGAGGCGAAGCTCGTGCGCTCGGTGAAGCTCCCCCAGTCTCTCTGGGTGGCGCGCATCGTGCTGTCCAAGGGCATCGAGTATGTGGCATCCCTCGCCGTTCTCGCGATCTTCGCCCTGATCTTCCACGCCCCCGTGACCTGGTCCGTGCTCTGGTTCCCCGTCGGGCTCGTCCTGCAGGCGATCCTGCTCTACGGGCTCGGCATGATCGTCGCGCCGCTGACGGTCTTCTACAAGGACCTCGAGCGCGCCATCCGCCTGCTGCTGCGGGTGCTGTTCTATGCATCGGCGGTGCTCTACTCGCCGGCCAAGTGGCCGGAGGCGGTGCACGGATTCCCGATCAGGCCGCTGCTCGAGCTGAACCCCCTCACCGGAATCCTGGGCCTGTATCGTGCCGCGTTCTGGCCGCAGGAGCTCAACCTGTTCCACGTGCTGATCTCGGCGGTCGGCGCGCTCGTCCTCCTGGGCATCGGCACGCTCGTGTTCCGGCGCTCGGTGCCCGCCGTGCTGAAGGAGATGTGATGGTCGTGGTCGACTCCACCCCGGCCGTCGCCACCGGCGGCGACGGTGACGTCATCGAGGTGTCCGATCTGGGCATCCGGTTCAAGCGCAACAAGCGCGCCAAGCGGTCGTTCAAGGACCTGTTCGCCGGCCGCCGCCGGCGCTCGCGCCCCGACGAGTTCTGGGCGCTGCGCAATGTGACGTTCGGCATCCGCGCGGGCGAGGCGATCGGCGTCGTCGGCCGCAACGGGCAGGGGAAGTCGACGCTGCTCAAGCTGATCGCGGGGGTCCTGTTCCCCGACGAGGGCACGGTGCGGGTGCGTCAGGGCGTTGCGCCGCTGATCGAGATCACGGGCGGCTTCGTCGACGACCTGTCGGTGCGCGACAACGTCTATCTGACCGCCGGCCTGCACGGCATGACGAAGAAGCAGATCGACGCGAAGTTCGACGAGATCGTGGCGTTCGCCGAGATTCCGGGGTTCCTCGACACGCCGTACAAGCACCTGTCGTCGGGCATGAAGGTGCGCATCGCGTTCAGCGTGATCACGCAGCTCGACGAGCCGATCCTGATCGTCGACGAGGTGCTCGCGGTGGGCGACAAGGCGTTCCGAGAGAAGTGCTACGGCCGCATCGAAGAGCTGCTCGCCGCTGGCCGCACCCTGTTCTTCGTCTCGCACTCCGAGCGCGACCTGCGCCGCTTCTGCACGCGCGGGCTGTATCTGAAGAAGGGCGAGCTCGTGATGGACGGCCCCATCGACGATGTCATCGACCGCTACAACACCGACTACAACATGGGGTCGGTGCCGCCGGTCGTCGACGCGTAGCGCCCCTCTTCCCCAGCACTGCCTGCGAGGCATCCGGGTTCTTCACATTTCAAGCGGGGGTGTCGGATGCCCCACCTAGCGTGCCTCGCATGTCAGACGTGCCGCTTGCCTACCCCGTTCCGTGGCTCTTCATCCGCGACCACGCGCCGACCTACGGCCTGAAGAACGCCAGCCTCGAGACGCTGAAGCATGTGTCGTTCGCGCTGCTCGGGCCGGGGTCGCTGCCCGAGCACTTCCCGATGACGATCGGCGCGGGCGAGACCGCGTGGCTGCCGATCGCGGGCGACGACCTGGCGCGAGCGACGACGCTCGTCGTGCGCTGGCGTCGAGACAACGACGACGAGTACCTCTGGCGGGTGGTGTTCTAGCTTTGCTTCTGGTCGCCCGCGCGGCGGATGCGCTCTTCGACGAACTGTGAAGCGGTCAGCATGTGCTCGGCACCTGGAATGTCCGATTTGGTCAGGCCGGCGACCAGCGATCCCGGGTCGACCTCGAGAGCGTGGGCGATGCGCACCAACGTGAACAACGCCGGGTTTCCCGAACCCCGCTCGAGCACGCCGTAACTCGTGACGTGCATATCGGCGAGAACGGCAGCGTCCTCCTGACTGATGCCTTTTGCCCGTCGAGCTTCTGCGATGCGCTCCCCGACGATCTTCATCGCCTTCGACGGATTGCGGTTGCTCGGCACCCCTCATGTCTATGTGCCTCTATGTGGGTGAACCAGAGCGTGCGTGCCTCGGGTCTATATGCCTCTAGGTTTTACCTCTCCCCTCATCGCTCACTCACCTTCGACGATCTCAGCACCGACCGCGAGACGATCAGCGAGAAGGACGCTGCCGAAGATCCCAACGCTCCGACGTTCGAGCAGTCGATTCTCGAGAACCTCGCGAAGTCGGGCATCCAGAACGGCGCGAAGGCCGGCCGCTTCACGTTCGCGAGCCTTGAGCCGTACGCGGGAGCGCTGATTCAGGCTGTCGGCGAACGTCAGGCTGCAGGCGATGGCGATTCGGATGAAGCATCCGTCGAACGCCCCACGACGCGCGTCGCGGTCGCAATCGGCCCTCAGTACGGCACCGTAAGCGCCAAGTTCGTGAAGGACGCGCTGAAGGAAGCGAAGCACCTCAACCCGTCCGTCGACGTGCTGTATGTGCTCGGCTTCGCCTTCGACTCGAACGTCTCTGAGGGCGAGCGCGAACTCGCGGGCATCGAAATCGTGCGCATGAACGTCGACCTGCTCATGATCGACGCGCTCAAGAAGACGGGCACGGGCAACCTGTTCACCGTCTTCGGCGAGCCCGACATCGAGGTGCGCACGCTCGACGACGGCCGGCTCGAGGTCGAACTGCGCGGCGTCGACGTGTTCAACCCGAACACCGGCGAGGTGCGCAGCAGCGCCCCGAAGAACATTGCGCTCTGGATGATCGACACGCGCTACGACGAGGAGTCCTTCTTCGTGCGCCACGCCTACTTCACCGGCGAGAACGACCCGTACAAGTCGCTCAAGGTCGCACTGAAGGCCGACATCGACCCGGATGCCTGGTCGGCGCTCCACCGCACGGTCTCGCTTCCCTTCGACCGGCCCGAGACCGGCAAGATCGCGGTCAAGGTCATCAACGACTACGGCGACGAGGTCATGAAGGTCTTCGAGGTCTGAGCTTCCCCGAGACACTTCGGCCAGATGCTCGCCGTGCGCTATGCATGACGCATGGGTGCGCTCGTCGACCTGATCGCGGTGGTGTTGCTGAACGCGTACGCCACCGTGCTGATCGTGCTGCGCTCGCGCGTCTACGGCGCTGCGCTGTACCGGCCGATGCTCGTCAACGTGGCGCTGTCCTTCGTCCCGGTCGTCGGCGCACTGTTCGCCGTCGCCGGTCTGCTGTTCCTCGCTCCGGTGCTCACCGCCCTGGCCGGCCAGCTTCGAGGCGGCGTGCCGTTCATCCTGTGGGCCTACCTCGTCGTCGCGACCCTGCTGTGGCTGCTGTTCTTCCCGAACGCCATCTACCTGATCACAGAGCTGAACTTCAGCCATCGCACCGCGAACGACGAAGTGCCGCTGTGGTTCGACATCATCCACACGCTCACTCTCACCCTCTCGGGCATCGCCAACGCCATCGCCAGCCTCCTGATCGTGCAGGCCGAGTTCATCGTCCTCATCGCAGACCCGAGCGGCGGTGCGGGGGCGCCCGCCTTCAGCTGGTTCTTCGCCGGAGCCGTCATCGTGCTCGGCGCGTTCGGCGTGTACCTCGGCCGTTACCTGCGCGTCAACAGCTGGGATGTGAAGCACCCGGCATCCCTCGCGCGCAAGCTCGTGAATCATCTGCGCGAGCCGGGCCGTGCGCTTGAAGTGGGCGGCTTCGTCCTGTCGCACGCCGTGCTCGTCGCGCTCGTCTACGTGCCGGTGTTCACGCTGTTCTACCGCGCGTCGTTCGCGTGACCGACCATCGCGGGGGCGTCACGGCGAGCTGAGCGCCTCGAACTCCTCATCGAATCCGTCGAGCGGCTTCCCCTGGTCACGGCGCACCCGGTGGCGGTCGCGCAGCAGGCGCTCGCGCCAGAACCGGCTCTCGACCACGTCGAGCCCGCGCAGCCCGATCGTGTACCAGCGTTCCGCAAGATCCAGCTCGTCGGCGAGCTCGAACGCGTCGCCCATCATCTCGGCCACCGCCGGGTCGGATGCCGCGGCATGCCGCGCCTCGTCGGCCGCCGCTTTCGCTGCATCGACGGCCCCCAGGCCGAGGTGAGCCCTGACGACCGACACGACCCCGTCCCACGAGCCGGGCTCTGCGGCATCCGCCGCCTCGCGCGCAACCGCGAGCGCCCGCTCGCCGTCGCCTGCCGAGAAGAAGTCGTCGGCGGCGACCGACAGCACGTACGAGCGCGCCAGCCCAGGCGCCAGCTCATAGGCATCCGCGTCGCTCGCCCAGGAGTACTCGGTCTCGGCCCGCTGCCGCAGCTGCGCCGCCGTTGCGCGACGCAGAACCAGACTCTCCTGCAGATTGTCAAGCATCTCGGCAGTAATGAGCGTCACAGCCATAGTCCGAACATAGCCGCCTAGACTCGCCGCATGGCTCGCAAGGGGAAAGCAGGCACGTCGAAAGAGATCGTCAAGCTCGACAGGCAGGGCCAGGTGAAGGGGCGCCTGCTGCCGAACACCATCGAGAAGTCGGTCGACAAGCTCATGGGGTTCCATCGCCCGGGCGTCGTCGCGCACATCAACGCCATCAGGCGCAAGCACCCCGACGCCACGGTCGAGCAGCTGCACTGGGTGCTCGAGCGCCGCTACCTCTCCGCCGTCACGACCACGGGCGCCGCGACCGGTGCGACGGCCGTCGTGCCCGCCATCGGCACCGTCACGGCGCTTGCCCTGTCGGCCGCCGAGACGGTCGCGTTCCTCGAGGCGACCGCCCTGTTCGCCCAGTCCGTCGCCGAACTGCACGGCATCACCGTCGACGAGCCCGAGCGCACCCGCAGCCTCGTGCTCGCCCTCATGCTCGGCAAAGAGGGCAGCGACATCATCAAGCAGTTCGGCTACGAGGTGCTCAACGAGGACGTCACGCGCGCCGGCTACTGGGGCACGATCGTCAACGACTCACTGCCGAGCGCCTTCGTCGCGCCACTGCTCAACCGCCTCAAGACCGCGTTCTTCAAGCGCGTCGCGGCGCACCAGGCCGGGTCGATCATCGGCCGTGCGCTGCCCTACGGCATCGGCGCCGTCGTCGGCGGCTTCGGCAACAATGTGCTCGGCCGCCGCGTGGTCAAGGCCGCGCGTGAGGCGTTCCCGCCCGCCGAGGTCATCGTGCTCGACGACGAGATCGCGAAGCGCGCCCTCAAAGCGCACCGCTAGCTCGCCGCGTACTTCTCCCACTGCCGCATGAGGAAGTCGATCGCCTCATGGAACCGCCTCGTAGCGGCGCCCTGCGTCGTGTCGCCGAAGTAGTGCTCGACCCACTTCCGCAGCCGCGCCGCCGCGGCCTCGTCGTGCGACATCGTGTCGATCAGAGCGGCGACGGATGCCGCGTCGGATGCCTCGAGCCAGTCCGCGTCGGACAGGTACCCGCCCTCATCGATCTCGGCGTCGGGGTTCACCGGCCGGGTCACGAGCAGTGGCTTGCCCGACGCCAGCCGGTCGTAGACCATCGCCGAGATGTCGACGATCGCCATGTCGGCGATGGCGAGCTGCCAGCCGAGCTCGGGCCCGTCGTCGAAGACGTGGTGCGCCGTCGGGTCGGCGGCGTTCGCCGCTCGCAGCGCGGCGATGATGCGGTGGTTCGCCTCGCCGTACTCTCGTGAGACCGCACCGCTGCGCGGGTGCGGGCGGTAGATCACGCGGTACCGCGCGTCGGCCAGCAGCGCCGACACCAGCGCCTCACCGTGGCTCACGATGGAGCCGTAGGCGGCCGCCGGCCGGTCGCCCTCCCACGTCGGCGCGTAGAGCACGACCCGCCGTTCGTCGGGCGTGAACGGCAGCTTCCCCGAGTAGTGGTCGGCCTGCGGGCGACCGATCTTGATCGCACGCTTGTCGAGGTCGTAGTCCCAGAGCACCCTGCCGAGGCGGGCCAGCGCGGCATCCCCCGCAACCAGCGCGTAGTCGTACGCCTTGAACTGGTTGGTGGTCATGTACATCTTGTCGCTCTCGCCGTGATTGATGAACACGTGCCAGCGCTGGCCGTAGCGCATCATCTGGAAGTTGCGCATGTTCTGGTTGACGTAGAGCACGATGCGGATGTCCTGCGAGGCGAGGAACTCCTCCATGTCGACGACCGTCTTCAGGTAGGCGACGGGCACCGGGGATTCCCGCAGCAGCGGCTCGGCGCCCGTGATCGAGCGCGACATGATCACGACGGGCCAGGTCTTCGCGAGCTCGGCGAGCGGCTTGTACCACTGGCGCACCTGGTAGAGGTTGACGTCGCCGTCGGCGTAGTACACCGCGATCTTGAACTCACCGGCCGGCAGCGGCGGCGCCTCGCGCAGCCGCGCGCGGTACCAGGCGCGGGCCCGGCGCTGCGCGAGCGCCTTGCGCACGAGTCGAATGGCGGAGCGCGCGTCTTTCACAAGTCCCACAGCGAGAGGCTACCGGCGCCGGGTATACGGGCGCTGATACCGTTTCAGGCATGGGTCGCTTCACCTTCGCAGCGGGCAATGTGCGCAAGATCGCGGCTCTTCCCCTTTACGGGTTCGGCCGGCTCGCGGCATCCCTCGTGCCCCGCATACCGGGCCTGTGGGCGTTCGGGTCCGGCATCGGCGTCGGCGAGGGCGCGCTCGCGGTGCTCGAACACGTGCGCGCGCACGAGGCGGGCGCCCGCGTGGTCTGGCTGGCGCGCAACTCACGTGATCTGGCGGATGCCCGCGCCCTCGGCATCCCTGCTGCGATGCGCTATTCGTGGCGCGGGTTCCGCCTGACCCTGCGGGCCCAGGTGCTGGTCGTCACCCACGGCTTCGGCGACGTGAACCGCTTCGCGACGCACGGCGCGTTCGTCGTCAACGTCTGGCACGGCATCCCGTTCAAGCGGCTGCGCATCGACTCGCCCGAGGCGATGCGCGTGCCCGTGGTCGGCAGGCTGCCGTTCGTCGCGCGGCTGGTGCGCCGCGCCTACGGCCGCTCGGGCCGGGGCATCTCGCTCTTCTCGACCGCGTCGCCGCTTGCCGCCGCGCGCATCCGCTCGGCGTTCGCCCTGACCGAGCGACAAGCGGTCGTCACCGGCGACCCGCGCGATGACGTGCTGCTCGCCGGGAGCCGCGACGAACGCGAGAGGGCCGCCCGTGAGCGCATCGCCCTCGCGCTGAACGAGCCGCGCGCCCTGACGGCCCGACTCGTGATGTATGCGCCGACCTGGCGCGACGGGCGAGCCCACCCCGCCGTGCCCTCCGCCGAGGAATGGGTCGAGCTCGACAGGCTGCTCGAGCGCGCCGATGCGCTGCTGCTCATCCGCTCGCACCCGCTCGGCCGCGGCGACTTCGCCCCGGGTGTCGCGGCCAGCGACCGCATCGCGCTGCTCGGCGCCGATCTGCAGCCCGACATCACCCCGGTTCTGCCCGCCGTCGACACGCTGATCACGGACTACTCGTCGATCGCCTTCGATTTCGCGCTGACCGGCGGCACGATCCTGTTCCTCGCGCCCGACGTCGCCGAGTACGTGGGGCGACGCGGGGCCTATGAGCCGTACGCCGACTTCTCGGGCGGCCGCGAGGTCGCGAGCTGGGGCTCGCTGCTTCCTGTGCTCGCCGGCGTGCTGACGGCGGCCTCGGCCCGCGCTCCCTTCGTCGAGCACGCAGCCTGGCTCGCCGACCGCTATCACTCCTTCCACGACGGTCGCGCCACCGAGCGACTCGTCGAGCTGATCGGGCGGCGACTCGCCGGGACGCCGCCGCGATGCCGCCCGCCGCACCGTCGCTCGCCGCCGCCGTGCCGCTGCGTGTCGATGCGGTGCGCGTCGAGGGCGCGGGCCCAGGTGCCGGGTACGCGCTGATCGCCGAGGGCCCTGTCACCGGTGCCGCGCCCGAGACGGCGCTGCTGCGCGGCACGCGCGCCGTGCTTCCCGGCGACGTCGTGGCAGAGGGCGGCCGCTGGCGCGCGCGCATCCCCCTCGAGGTCACGAACTGGGGAACGCCCACCGTGCCGCGCTCGGGGGAATATGCCCTCACGGTCATGGGCCCAGGGGGCCATCCTCTCGAACTCGAGACGGTCGCGACGCTCCCCCCAGCGCGCCGCTACGGCACCTCGTTCCGCCTTGAGGTGAGCGCCGCTCGCGGCGCGATCACCGTCGCACTCGGTGCGCCCCTCGCCGACGACGAGGCGGGCGCGGCGAACCAGCGGCGGCTCCACGCGGAGTATCGCGCGAGCCGCGAGCCGCTCGAGAAGGCCGTGTTCTTCGAGAGCTACTTCGGCAACAACGTCTCGTGCAACCCGCTCGGCATCGACCGCGCCCTCGCCGCCTCGCACCCCGAGGTGACGCGGTACTGGTCGGTCGCCGACGCCTCGGTGCAGGTGCCCGAGGGCGCCGTGCGCGTCATCGAGGGCAGCGCCGAGTGGTGGCACGCGCGCGCGACCGCGCGGCTGCTCGTCGTGAACGACTGGCTGCGGAAGCGCTGGCACAAGAGGCCGGGCCAGACCGTGCTGCAGACCTGGCACGGCACACCGCTCAAGAAGCTCGCGCTCGACAAGTCCGGCCTGCGACTGCGGTCGCGCGCGGCGGCTCTCGCCGAGAGCCGCCGGTGGGACATCCTGCTCGCACAGAACCCGTTCAGCGCCGAAGTATTCCGCTCGGCGTATGCCTTCCGCGGCCCGATCTGGAACGAGGGCTACCCGCGCAACGACATCGTCGCGCGGAACGAGGCGCGCGACGCCGTGCGCGCCCGCCTCGGCGTCGCGCCCGAGGCGACCGTTGTGCTCTACGCCCCGACGTGGCGCGACGATCGCCCCGGCGCGGTCGACCACTTGGACGTCGCCGCCTTCGCGCGGCGCGTGGGCCCCGGCTTCGTCACGCTGATCCGCGGTCACTCGCGCACGCTGCAGCCGGGGGCATCCGTCACCGCACCCGGGGTGATCGACGTGACGGGCTACCCCGAGATCAGCGAGCTCTACCTCGCCGCCGACGTGCTCATCACCGACTACTCCTCGGTCATGTTCGACTTCACCGTGACGGGCAAGCCGATCTTCTTCTACGTGCCCGACTTCGAGCACTACCGCGACCAGACGCGCGGGTTCACCTTCGACCTGTTCCCCGTCGCACCCGGTCCTGTGACGACGAGCATCACCGAGCTGGTGGACGCCGTGACGGATGCCCCTGCCGCAGCCGCGACGCATGCGACGCGCTATGCCGAGTGGCGCGCGCGCTTCAACCCGCAGGACGACGGCCAGGCGGGCGCGCGCGTCGTGGAGCGGATCTTCCGCGAGGGCCTGCTCTGACTTCGTGGGTCGCGGCCGGCTACCTGCCGGTGAACTCGGCGAGGTTTCGCGTCAGCTTGAGGAACCCGAGGATGAACCCCGTTCCCCAGGTGAAGTGGATCACCGGCAGCACGACCACGAACCAGGCCATCGCCCGCAGGCCGTGACGGCGCGCGATCACGCTCGACGCGAGCACGATCAGCAGGTAGCCGGCGGGAACGATGAACCCGAGCAGCCACCACGGCGACAGCTCGGCGAGGCAGCCCGCCACGATGCCCAGCACGATCAGCACGACCGCGACCGGCGGCGCCCAGTAGCGCAGTCCGTTGTTCGCCGGGAAGCGCCGCGCGAGCTCGCCGCGCCACACGCCGGTCGAGAAGAACTGGCGGGCAAGGGCGAGCACACTCGCTCGTGGCCGGTAGCCGACCTTGAGCGCCGGGGTGAACCAGACGATGCCGCCGCGCGAGCGGATGCGGCGATTCAGCTCCCAGTCCTGGCCGCGCTTGAACCCCTCGTCGAAGAGCCCCGCGTCGAGCAGGCTCTGCCGGCGGAAGACGCCGAGATAGACGGTCTCGGCCGGCCCCTCACGGCCGCTCGTGTGGTGGCGCGTGCCGCCGAGCCCGATGCGGCTGCCGTAGGCGACAGCCACCGCCTGCTCGAAGGGGGTGACGCCCCGGGCATCCATCACCCCGCCGACGTTGTCGGCGCCGGTGCGCTGCATCACCTCGACCGCCGTGCGCGTGTAGTCGGCAGGCAGGATCGAGTGCGCGTCGACCCGGACGACCACGGGGTACGAGGATACCTCGATCGCGCGGTTCAGCCCAGCGGGAGTGGAGCCGTCGGGGTTGCGCACGACCGTGAGCCGCGGTTCCCGCGCGAGCAGCGCCGCCACCGCCGCGTCTGTGCCATCGGTGCTCGGGCCGAGCGCGAGCACCACTTCGGACGGCCCCGCGTAGTCCTGCGCGAGCAGGCTCGCGACCGCCGCGGCCACGTGCTGCTCTTCGTTGAGAACGGGCATCACGTACGAAACGCCGGGCAGCTCGCCCAGATCGCGGTGGTCGTGCGGCATGGAATCCAGTCGTTCGGCGGAGCTCCAGCCTACCAATCGGCCGGCTGGAGCTCCGCTTCGCCCCGCGGCGCCGCCGCCCCGCAAGGTGGTTACGACTGGGGCGAGTACGTGCCGAGCGTGACGTCGGTCTGGTACGTCTTGCCGTCGCGCACGTAGGTGACCTTGATGGTCGACCCGGCCGCGGCAGAGCGCACCTGGGCGGTGAGATCGTCGGAGCTCGTGATCGGCACGCCGCCCACGTTCGTGATCACGTCGCCCGCCTTGAGGCCGCCACCGCTCGCGGCGCTGCCCGAGTTGACCGACTCGATGCGGGCGCCGACCGTGGTGGCATCCGACTGCGCCGCGGCGTTGCTCACGGTGGCGCCGAGCAGGCCGTGCGTCGCCTTGCCGGTGTCCTTCAGCTCGTCTGCGATGCGGTGCGCGACGGTCGCGGGGATCGCGAAGCCGACGCCGATGTTGCCCGACTGGCTCGTGGAGTCGCTGCTCGAGCCGGTGCTCGCGATGGCGACGTTGATGCCGATCAGCTCGCCCTTGCTGTTGAGCAGGGCACCGCCCGAGTTGCCCGGGTTGATCGCCGCATCGGTCTGGATCGCCGGCACGAAGATGCTGTCGTCGCTCGAGGACTGCTGGCCCTGGTCGAAGGGGTTGCTGCCGCCGAAGTCCCACTGCCCGAACGGGTCGGACTCGCTGCCGCCGTCGCCGCTGCTCTGCTTCGGGGCGCTCGACGCGAGCGTCACGCTGCGGTTCAGGGCGCTGACGATGCCGTCGGTGACGGTGCCCTGCAGACCGAGCGGCGCGCCGATGGCGATGACCTGGTCGCCGACGTTGAGCTTCGACGAGTCGCCCCAGCTGATCGGCGTGAGGCCCTTCGCGTTGTTGAGCTTGATGACGGCGAGGTCGTCGGTGGGGTCGGTGCCGACCACCTTGGCCGTGTAGAGGGTGCCGTCGTTGGTCTGCACCTGGATCTGGCCGTCGGACTCATCGCCATCGAGGGTCACGACGTGGGTGTTGGTGAGGATGTAGCCGTCGTCGGTGAGGATCACGCCCGAGCCGGTGCCGGACTCCTGCTGGCCCGTGACGTTGATCGTCACGACGCTGTTCGAGGCCTTCGCGGCGACCGCGGTGACCTGCGTCGCGTTCTTCGCGTCGTTCACGGTCACATTGGAGGCGCCGCTGCCGCCGCCGCTGATCGAGACCGGCGTGCCGCCGCTGTGGCTCGCGACCGCAGCGATGCCGCCGCCGATGCCGCCACCGAGCAGGCCGCCGACGACCAGTGCCGCGGCGATGATCGCGATGGACTTTCCCGTGAGCGTGCGCTCACCTCGGGGCTTGTCGCCGCCGGGCTGGCCGGGCTGACCCGGCTGGCCGGGCTGGCCTGCGTGCGGGGGCACGTTGAGGGGCTGCTGCGAGTTGAACTGGGCGTAGTACGGATGCTGCTGCGGCGCGCCCACCGGCTGCGTCGGCTGCGTGTGCTGGTACCCCTGCGGATAGCCGGCGGTCTGGCCGGTCGGGTACTGCTGAGTGGGCTGGGGCGAGGCCGGCTGCGCGGGTGCCGCAGGCTGCGCGGGCTGGCCCGGCTGCTGCGGCGCGTACTCGCCCCAGCGGGGCGCCTGGTTCTGCTGCGGCGGCTGCGGTGCGACCGGCTGCTCAGGGGCGGGGGCCTGCCAGCTCGAGGCCTGAGCCTCGGGCTGCTCTGTCGGCACGTTCTGGGGCTGCGCGCTCTCGGTCTGATCGGGGTTCACAGGCTCGTTCGCGTTGTCGCTCATGGGTTCGCTCCTTTTCCAAGCACCTCAAGCATCCGACGCGAAGCTGTGCGGACCTTATGACGACTCTTGGAGCCGTCTCGAATGTCGCCAAGTGTTGCGGGCAACTCGTTGCCCTGGGTCAACAACCTGGTCCTGACGGGTTTTCGTCGCAGGTCTTTCCGACCAGCACCGTCTTGACCCCTTTCACCGTCACGGTGATCGGCTCGGAAGTAAGGCCCAGCGTACCGGGGATGTCAGCCCATGCCTGCCCCGCGTACTGGTAGCGCGCGGAGTACTCGACCGTGACTGTCACGGTGTACGTTCCGCGGCTCGCGTACGCATGGCTGGTCGCCGTCTTCGAGAAGTCAGGCAAGCCGGATGCCGCCCACGTCGCCCCCGGAGTCGTGGTGGTGCGCCCGCTGTTGTCGCCATAGCGCCAGTCGTATGCCACCGGAGTGAAGTGCACGGTCACCGCTTGGCCCAGCAACTCCCCCGCCTGCTCGCTCTCCCCCGCGTTCGCGATGAAGTTGGTCTCGACGCCGGCGATCGTCCAGCCGGCTGGCTCGGACTTCGCGGTCGGATTCCCCACCAGGAAGTGCGCGACGTCGGTCAGCCCGGGAGTCGGCGGCGCGCCCGGTTCGGCCGGCGCGGGTGGGTCCGCCGCAGGGGCGGGTGAGGGTGGCGCCCCGACTTCCGCCGGCTCGCGCGCGGTGCACGCGCCCGAGGTGCACACGGTCCAGTGCGGGTTGGGCGGCGGTTTGGGCGAGGGGCTCGCTTTCGTGATGTGACTCGCGCCGGCCTCGGCAGTATGACCCCGGCCGTGGCCAGGGCTGCCTTCGTCGCCAGACGTGGCGCCGTCGATCCTGACACCGTCATCGACCCAGGTTCCACCAGTGTCTGTCTCGCCAGCTCCGGAAAAGACACCGGGCGCCACAGCCAGCAACACTGCGAGGACCGAACTCGCTACTGCTTGCATATCCCGCCGCCGGACCAGTAATCGAGGGACTGTATGACGAGCGAGCTTGCCGACCGACCCCTCAGTTCCGTCACAAACGCAACCAAGTCAGAGCGATCCGGCGAGATCAAGGACTTACCGGACGCATCTCTGACGTCGACAGCCGAAACGTCTTCGCACACGTACATGCGGACAGTGGCGATTCCTGCTCGCTCTCGATGTGACTCAAGCTTGGTGTTATTGATCACGGTGGTTCCGTATGCGTGGGCATGTTGGGCGCGGTACTTCTTAGCTGACGCGAGCTCGTGTTCATAACCCGCGTCGGAGACGAAAGGCCGCACGGGACTCGAGTCTTCCCAACCGCCTCTTCCAACCTTGTCCGAAGCGGCCTCGTACTTCTGAAAAGTCGCTGTTGCGGCGGCGAGGGCGTCTGCATCTGAAGTGAAGACGGGAGTCGGGGTCGGCTTGGGGGTTTTGGCGGGCTCCGTGATCGGGTGCGACGGGGTGCACCCCGCGAGGAAACCCGCCGCGAGCGCGACAGTGCAGGCCGTGAGGATCGTGCGACCGGGAATCCGCATGCGCCCAAGGTAGGGCATCCGCCGAACTCGGCTCGGGCACTTTCCACAGGCCGCCGGCGAAGACCCCCGCGAGACGACTCGAGATGTCGCAATACGCGCTGAGAACGGCATCGAGCGTCGTCTCGCGACGCGGGCGCCGACCAAAACAGCACCAAACGTCGTCTCGCGGCGTGGGCCCCCGAGCGAAACAACACCAAGCGTCGTCTCGCGACGCGGGCGCCAGCCGAAACAGCACCAAGGGTCGTCTCGGCGCCGGGGCGTCCCCCAACTCACATCGCCACATCGCCACATCGCCACATCGCCACGCCGCCCCCACAACCGACCACCCCACCGCGGCCGCCCAACTACCGTTGAGCCATGGACACCCCCGGACCCTGGCGACGCGCGGCAGCCGGCGCCGGCCTGCTGGCCCCCGACGGCACCATCGCCGCGACGATCTTCGCCGAGATGAGCGCCCTCGCCGCCACGACCGGCGCGATCAACCTCGGCCAGGGCTTCCCCGACGAAGACGGCCCGCGCGAGGTCCTCGACGCGGCGACCGAAGCGATCAGGAGCGGCGCCAACCAGTACCCGCCGGGCACCGGCATCCCCCAGCTCCGGCGGGCCATCGCCGAGCACCAGCACCGCTTCTACGGCCTCGACTACGACCCCGACCGCGAGGTCCTCGTCACCGCGGGCGCGACCGAAGCCCTCGCCGCCACACTGCTCGCGCTCGTCGAACCCGGCGACGAGGTCGTCACCTTCGAGCCGTTCTACGACGCATACGGCGCCCTGATCGCGCTGGCCGGCGCGAGGCACGTCACGGTCGCGCTGCGCGCGCCCGACTTCGCGCCAGACCTCGACGAGCTCGCGAAGGCGGTGACCGACCGCACGAAGATCATCCTCGTCAACAACCCCCACAACCCGACCGGCGCGACCTTCGACGACGCGACGCTCAGCGCCATCGTCGAGCTCGCGCACCGCCACAACGCTTACATCGTCACGGACGAGGTCTATGAGCACCTGCGGTTCGAGACGCCGCACACGCCGGTGGCGAGCCTCGAGGGGGCATCCGATCGCACCATCTCGATCTCGAGCGGCGGCAAGACCTTCTCGACGACGGGGTGGAAGATCGGCTGGATCACGGCGAAGCCCGCGCTGATCACCGCGATCCTTGCCGTGAAGCAGTTCCTCACGTACGTGAACGGCGCACCCTTCCAACCCGCGATCGCGGTGGGGCTCGGCCTGCCCGACAGCTTCTTCACGGGTGTCGCCGACACGCTGCGCAGCAAGCGCGACCTGCTCAGCAGGGGGCTGCGCAGCGCCGGATTCGACGTGTTCCCCTCGCACGGCTCGTATTTCGTGGTGGCGGATGCCGCGCCCCTCGGCTTCCCCGACGCGGTCGACCTCTGCCGCACGCTGCCCGAGCGCGCGGGGGTCGTCGCGATTCCGCTGTCCGCCTTCTATACGAGCGCCCACCGGGGCGAGGCCCGGTCGCTCGTGCGCTTCGCCTTCTGCAAGAAGGAAGAGGTGCTCGAGCGCGCGGCCGCTCAGCTGGCTGGGATGACCCGGTAGCGGCGCAACTGCAGGGCGGGGTTCACCGCGCGCACCTCGCGCACGCGCTCGGCGGCGACCGGAGCGATCACGAAGTCGGTCTCGTCGTCGAGCTCGGCGAGCACGACGCCCATGGGGTCGACGATCATCGAGTTACCGACCCCCACCGGTGGAATGTGATCGGACGCCGCGACGAAGACCGTGTTCTCGATCGCCCGCGCCGCGATCAGAGTGCGCCAGTGGTGCACCTTGAGGGTGCCGTGCACCCACTCGCTCGGCACCACGACGAGCTCCGCGCCCGCGTCGACAATGCGGCGCGTCACCTCGGGGAAGCGCAAGTCATAGCAGGTCTGCAGGCCGACGTGCACGCCCGCGACCGCGAACACCTGCGGCTCGGCGAGCTCGCCCGGCGCCACCCATTCCGACTCGCGCGCGCCGAACGCGTCGTAGAGGTGCTGCTTGCGATAGCTCGCGACGACCCCTGCGCCCGGTGCGACGGCGACGACCGTGTTCGTGAACCGCCCGGGGTCCGTCGGGCGCGACTCGGCCATGCCTGCGACGATCGCCACCCCGTGCTCGTCGGCGAGTGCGGCGAGCGCCGTCGCGAACGGCCCGTCGAGCGGCTCGGCGGCCTCGAGGAAGGGCGCGCCCACGGGGTTCACGAAGAACGACGAGTACTCGGGGAAGACCACCAGCTGCGCGCCCCGCTCGGCCGCGGCATCCGTCAACTCGCGGATCGTCTCGAGGTTGACATCCGCATCCGGTCCCGGGGCGAATTGCGCGACGGCGACCGCCAACTCGCTCATGCTCGCTGCTCGCTCACTCCTCGACCCTATAGAGGTCGTCGACGTCGCCGGCGAAGGCGATGAGCGGATGCCCCACGAGCCGCGCGAGGTCGGGCGGCGCCGCCACCTCATCGCGCCAGGCCAGATGCCAGAGATGTCGCCGGGTGAGCTCGCTGCGGTCGGCGGCGCGGGCGAGGAATCCCGTCCACGGGTCGGCGGCGTGGCCGGTGGGCTCGCTCGGGGTTCCGGTTTCGGTCTGTGCCACGAGCTTGCCGCGCGCCTCGCCGAACCGGGCGACGGCCTCGAGCGTCGCGACGTAGTCGTCGAACAGCTCATCGGGCGTGCGGTCGTCGTCGGCGCGGCCCGCGTCCCAGTAGTTGTCGATGCCGAGCACGTCGACGAAGTCGTCGCCCGGGTAGCCGCGCAGATAGTCGTCCTCGAACGCGTCGAGGCGCAGGCGGCTGCGGTCGGGCGAGATCGCCCAGAGCAGGTTGTGCAGGCCGGCCACATCGCGCAGGTACTCGACGGTGAAGCGCCATAGCGCGCCGAACTCGTCGGGGCTGTTCTGCGGGTTGTCGCCGCCGATCCCCCACCAGAACCAGTCGCCGGTGTGCTCGTGGAACGGACGGAAGACGATCGGGATCGGCCGGCCCGAGGCATCCGTCAGCTGCTCGACGAACATCGCGACGTGATCGAGCCAGCGCACGAACTTCTCGTGGCACTCGCCGCCGGGCAGCACGGACGCGATGGACATCGGCGCCGTGTTCTGCCCGTAGCCGCCATTGGTGATCGGATTCACCGAGTGCCAGCTCAGCGTCACGAGGGCTCCCCTGTCGTGAGCCTCGCGCACCTGACGGATCATCGCGGGGAACGGGACGCCGTCGAGATTGTGCCCGGCGAGCGCCTCGATGCCGCCGAGATCGAAGCCGACGATGCCGGGCATGCGCCCGACATGCGGTTCGATGCCGCCGTATGCGAGGTCGTCCTGATGGCCGAAGAAGCTGCGGATGCCGGTCAGCTCGTGCAGACGAGCGAGAAGCGCCCGCGTCTCGGCGGTCGCATGGGCATCGATCGGGGGCGTCGTTGCCATGCCCTCGAGCCTACGGAATCCGCTGTCGATTTCGCGCGCGGTTCACAAGCTGGTAATGTGTTCTCTTGTGACGCGGGGTGGAGCAGCTCGGTAGCTCGCTGGGCTCATAACCCAGAGGTCGTAGGTTCAAATCCTGCCCCCGCAACCAATGACCCCCGGTCAGAAGCAATTCTGACCGGGGGTTTTCTCATGCCTGGAACCGATCGAGCCTGAACGCCGCCGGCGCGGCATCCGCCTCGCCCGTCGCCACATCGGCGAGCACGCGGCCGATCGCCGGCGTGAACTTGAAGCCGTGCCCGCTGAAGCCGGCCGCGACCACGATGCGCCCCACGCGGTCGAGCACGAAGTCATGGTCGGGCGTCGTCGTATACGTGCAGCTGATCGGCTCGAAGCGATCAGGGTCGGCACCGGGCAGCCACTCGGCGGCGTAGCGCCGCAGCGCCTCGAGCTGCGCGAGCTCGGGCTGGAAGGTGCGCGCGTCGGGGTCGGTCACGGGGCCCGAGCCGTGCCAGCCCGCCTTGACGCCGAAACCCGGCGTGTACATGCCGTAGATCGGGGTGAGCCACCACTCGTCACCGCTGGGGCGGGGCCGATGATTGAAGCCGGGCCAGGAGCGTGAGGCATCCGCCCCGTCGCTGCGCAGCGCGAAGTGCGCCGGCTGCTCCTGCGTGACGACGAGCGGCGGCAGCGGAACGAGGCCGGCGAGCAGCTTCGAGGTCCACGCGCCGAGCGCAACGATGGCGACGGATGCCTCGAGCGAGCCGCCCTCCG
>NZ_JBLRDT010000109.1:0-9102 GCF_057512245.1 Gryllotalpicola sp. CP2-P1 | reverse complement strand
GCAGGTGCAGCGCACGATCCCCACGGCACGCGCCGGGGTCGAGGAGCACGGCTACGGCTTCGGCCTCATGGTCGAGAAGGGCACGGCGATCGGCCACACGGTCGGGCACTCCGGCGGCTACCCGGGCTTCAGCGCCCATGTGCGCTGGAACGCGCCGGGCGGCTTCGGCGTCGTCGCCTTCGAGAACGCCACCTATGCCGGCGTCAGCGTTCCCGTGACCGCCCTCGTCGATCTGCTCATCGCCGAGGGCGGGGTGACCGCCCCGCAGCCCGAGCCCTGGCCCGAGACGGTCGCGCTCGGGCGCGCCGCCGATCGCCTGATCGACGCATGGGCGGCGGATGACCCGAGCGAGGCGCTCGCGGAAGAGATCCTGTCGGCCAACGTCGCCGCCGACGTGCCGATCGCCGAGCGCGCCGAGCTGGTGCGCGGCCTGGGGATCGTCGCCGCGGGCGAGGAGCCGCGGCTCGAGGCATCCGCGTCGCCCGCGTCGGTGTCGTGGCTGCGTGAGGCGGCCGAGGGGCCCGTGCGCGTGCGCATCTCGCTCGCTCCCGTGGCCCCCGCGCGCATCCAGACACTGGCGATCGCACGCGAGAATCCGGGGGAATAAGCCGGAATGACGCGGACTTATACCCCTTGAAGCAATTCGAGTCAAGAATCGGGTGGACACGGCGACGCGCCGCCCCATATACTTGACCTTTGCGCTCCCTCTAACGTCATGCCTTCATATTGCGGTCGGCACTGCGTGACCAAAGCGTGCTCCGGGCAGTCCCACCTTATCGGCGGGGCGAGTCAGATAGAGCAGCTGAAACGCGGGGAGTTCTCGTCCAGACCGTCAGTAACTTGAGGCCCAATTCGCGATGGGCCTTCGGAGGTTATTTCCTTGGCTGCTGCTCGCAACGCATCGACCACCAACCCGAAGAACGGACGAGACCACTCTCGTCTTTCGTTCGCCAAGATCACCGACACCCTGACCGTTCCTGACCTGCTGGCTCTCCAGACCGAGAGCTTCGACTGGCTGGTCGGCAACGACGCGTGGAAGGCCCGTGTGGCCGAAGGCCTCGCGCAGGGTCGTCAGGATCTTCCTACCCGCACCGGCCTCGAGGAGATCTTCGAGGAGATCTCGCCCATCGAGGACCTGGGCGAGACCATGCAGCTCTCGTTCACGAACCCGTTCCTCGAGGAGCGGAAGTACTCGATCGACGAGTGCAAGGAGAAGGGCAAGACCTACTCGGCCCCCCTCTACGTCGAGGCCGAGTTCATGAACCACCAGACCGGTGAGATCAAGACCCAGACGGTCTTCATGGGCGACTTCCCGCTCATGACCGACAAGGGCACGTTCATCATCAACGGCACCGAGCGTGTCGTCGTGTCGCAGCTGGTCCGCTCGCCGGGCGTCTACTTCGAGCGCACGCCCGAGAAGACCTCCGACAAGGACATCTACAGCGCCCGCATCATCCCGAGCCGCGGCGCGTGGCTCGAGTTCGAGATCGACAAGCGCGACCAGGTCGGCGTGCGCATCGACCGCAAGCGCAAGCAGTCGGTCACCGTGTTCCTCAAGGCCCTGGGGATGACCAGCGAGGAGATCCTCGAGGAGTTCAAGGGCTTCGAGTCGATCGCCGCCACCCTCGAGAAGGACGCCATCCTCACCAAGGAGGAGGCGCTCAAGGACATCTACCGGAAGCTCCGTCCGGGCGAGCAGGTGGCCGCCGAGGCCGCCCGTGCGCTCCTCGACAACTTCTACTTCAACCCGAAGCGCTACGACCTCGCCAAGGTCGGCCGTTACAAGATCAACCGCAAGCTCGGCCTCGACAAGCCGCTGACCGACTCGGTCCTGACCGTCGAGGACGTCGTTCGCACGATCAAGTACCTGGTGTCGCTGCACTCGGGCGAGACCGAGTTCGACGGCATCCGCGACGGCCAGCCGGTCAAGGTGCGCCTCGACGTCGACGACATCGACCACTTCGGCAACCGCCGCATCCGCGCCGTGGGCGAGCTGATCCAGAACCAGGTCCGCACCGGCCTGTCGCGCATGGAGCGCGTCGTGCGCGAGCGCATGACCACGCAGGACATCGAAGCGATCACCCCGCAGACCCTGATCAACGTGCGCCCCGTCGTGGCCGCGATCAAGGAGTTCTTCGGCACCTCGCAGCTGTCGCAGTTCATGGACCAGAACAACCCGCTCGCGGGGCTCACCCACAAGCGCCGCCTGTCGGCGCTCGGCCCCGGCGGCCTCTCGCGTGAGCGCGCCGGTGTCGAGGTCCGCGACGTGCACCCGTCGCACTACGGCCGCATGTGCCCGATCGAGACGCCTGAGGGCCCGAACATCGGTCTGATCGGCTCGCTCGCGTCGTTCGCGCGGATCAACTCGTTCGGCTTCATCGAGACGCCGTACCGCAAGATCGTCGACGGCAAGGTCACCGACCAGGTCGACTACCTCACCGCAGCGGAAGAGGACGAGTTCATCATCGCCCAGGCCAACGCGCCGCTGAAGGCCGACGGCTCGTTCGCCGAGGAGCGCGTGCTCGCACGTGAGGTCGGCGGCGAGGTCGACCTGATCCCCGCCGAGCAGGTCGACTACATGGACGTCTCGCCGCGCCAGATGGTGTCGGTCGCGACCTCCCTCATCCCGTTCCTCGAGCACGACGCCGCGAACCGCGCCCTGATGGGTGCGAACATGCAGCGTCAGGCCGTGCCGCTGCTGCGCTCCGAGAGCCCGGTCGTCGGCACCGGTATGGAGGGCTTCGCCGCGATCGACGCGGGTGACGTGGTCACCGCTGAGAAGGCCGGCGTCGTCACCGAGGTGTCGGCCGACGTCGTCACCGTGCAGCTCGACGAGGGCGGCACGCAGGACTACTACCTGCGCAAGTTCGACCGCTCGAACCAGGGCACGAGCTACAACCACCGTGTGATCGTCAACGCGGGCGACCGCGTCGAGGTCGGCGAGGTCATCGCCGACGGCCCGGCGACCGAGAACGGCGAGCTCGCGCTCGGCAAGAACCTGCTCGTCGCGTTCATGCCGTGGGAGGGCTACAACTACGAGGACGCGATCATCCTCAGCCAGAACCTCGTGAAGGACGACACCCTCTCCTCGATCCACATCGAGGAGTACGAGGTGGATGCCCGTGACACGAAGCTCGGCAAGGAGGAGATCACCCGCGACCTGCCGAACGTCAGCCAGGAGCTGCTGGCCGACCTCGACGAGCGCGGCATCGTCCGCATCGGCGCAGAGGTCCGCCCCGGCGACATCCTCGTCGGCAAGGTCACGCCGAAGGGCGAGACCGAGCTCTCCGCCGAGGAGCGCCTGCTGCGCGCCATCTTCAACGAGAAGAGCCGCGAGGTGCGTGACACCTCGCTGAAGGTTCCCCACGGCGAAGAGGGCACGATCATCGGCGTCAAGGTGTTCGACGCGCAGGACGGCGACGACGAGCTCGGCTCGGGCGTCAACCAGCGCGTGGTCGTCTACATCGCCCAGAAGCGCAAGATCACCGCGGGTGACAAGCTCGCCGGCCGCCACGGCAACAAGGGCGTCATCTCGACGATCCTTCCCGTCGAGGACATGCCGTTCCTCGCGGACGGCACGCCGGTCGACGTCGTGCTCAACCCCCTCGGCATCCCCGGTCGCATGAACTTCGGCCAGGTGCTCGAGACGCACCTCGGCTGGGTCGCGAAGACCGGTTGGAAGATCGAGGGCGACCCCGAGTGGGCCAAGGGCCTGCCGCCCGAGGCGCGCGAGGTCGCTCCGAACACGAAGCTCGCGACGCCCGTGTTCGACGGCGCCTCTGAAGAGGAGATCTCGGGTCTGCTCGACTCGACTCTCGTCACCCGCGACGGCGAGCGCCTGATCGGCTCCTCGGGCAAGACGGTCCTGTTCGACGGCCGCTCCGGCGAGCCGTTCCCTGACCCGGTGTCGGTCGGCTACATGTACATCCTGAAGCTGCACCACCTGGTCGACGACAAGATCCACGCCCGCTCGACCGGCCCCTACTCGATGATCACGCAGCAGCCGCTGGGTGGTAAGGCGCAGTTCGGTGGCCAGCGCTTCGGTGAGATGGAGGTGTGGGCGCTCGAGGCATACGGCGCGGCATACGCCCTGCAGGAGCTGCTCACCATCAAGTCCGACGACATCCTCGGCCGCGTCAAGGTGTACGAGGCGATCGTCAAGGGCGAGAACATCCAGGAGCCCGGCATCCCCGAGTCCTTCAAGGTCCTCATCAAGGAGATGCAGTCGCTGTGCCTGAACGTCGAGGTGCTGTCGGCAGACGGCACCGCGGTCAGCCTGCGCGACACCGACGACGAGGCCTTCCGCGCTGCGGAAGAGCTCGGCATCAACATCTCCGCCCGCTTCGAGTCCTCTTCGATCGAAGAGATCTGAAGCCAGGCCGATAACAGAGAACTTTTCTAAGT
Source organism: Gryllotalpicola sp. CP2-P1 (assembly GCF_057512245.1). Taxonomy (NCBI): domain Bacteria; kingdom Bacillati; phylum Actinomycetota; class Actinomycetes; order Micrococcales; family Microbacteriaceae; genus Gryllotalpicola; species Gryllotalpicola sp. CP2-P1. The sequence continues at coordinate 4,698 of NZ_JBLRDT010000109.1, read as the reverse complement.
AGGAGAGAAATTGCTCGACGCAACTACCTTTGACGAGCTTCGCATCGGCCTTGCTACCGCTGAGGACATCCGCAAGTGGTCCTACGGTGAGGTCAAGAAGCCCGAGACCATCAACTACCGCACCCTCAAGCCCGAGAAGGACGGTCTGTTCGGTGAGCAGATCTTCGGCCCGTCCCGCGACTGGGAGTGCGCCTGCGGCAAGTACAAGCGTGTCCGCTTCAAGGGCATCGTCTGTGAGCGCTGCGGTGTTGAGGTCACCAAGTCGTCCGTGCGCCGTGAGCGCATGGGCCACATCGAGCTCGCCGCCCCGGTGACGCACATCTGGTACTTCAAGGGTGTGCCCAGCCGCCTCGGCTACCTGCTCGACATGGCCCCGAAGGACCTCGAGAAGGTCATCTACTTCGCGGCATACATGGTCATCTTCGTCGACGAGGACGGGCGTCACGCCGACCTGCCCGGTCTCGAGAACGAGCTCCGTCTCGAGCTGAAGACGCTGGGCGACCAGCGCGACGCAGCCGTGGCCGACCGCCTCGGCCGCCTCGAGGCCGACCTCGCGGCCCTTGAGGCCGAGGGCGCCAAGGCCGACCAGAAGAAGAAGGTCAAGGACGGCGCCGAGAAGGAGATGGCGCAGCTGCGCAAGTCCTTCGACGAGGACATCGCTCGTCTCGAGCGCGTCTGGGAGTCGTTCCGCACGCTGAAGGTCGGCGACCTCAAGCCCGAGGACGCCGACTTCAACGAGCTCGTCGACCGCTACGGCCTCTACTTCGAGGCCCACATGGGTGCTGAGGCGATCAAGCGTCGCCTGCAGGACTTCGACCTGGAGGCCGAGGCCGAGACGCTGCGCGAGCAGATCGCCACGGGCAAGGGCCAGAAGAAGATCCGCGCGATCAAGCGCCTGCGTGTCGTCAACTCGTTCCTCGCCACCGGCAACTCGCCGGCCGCGATGGTGCTCGACGTCGTGCCGGTCATCCCGCCCGAGCTTCGCCCGATGGTCCAGCTCGACGGCGGCCGCTTCGCGACCTCCGACCTGAACGACCTGTACCGCCGCGTGATCAACCGCAACAACCGTCTGCGCCGTCTGCTCGATCTCGGTGCCCCCGAGATCATCGTGAACAACGAGAAGCGCATGCTGCAGGAGGCCGTCGACGCACTGTTCGACAACGGCCGCCGCGGTCGCCCCGTCACCGGCACCGGCAACCGCGCCCTCAAGTCCCTCAGCGACATGCTGAAGGGAAAGCAGGGTCGCTTCCGCCAGAACCTGCTCGGCAAGCGCGTCGACTACTCGGGCCGCTCGGTCATCATCGTCGGCCCGACGCTGAAGCTGCACCAGTGCGGTCTGCCCAAGCAGATGGCGCTCGAGCTGTTCAAGCCGTTCGTGATCAAGCGCCTGATCGACCTGGGCCACGCCCAGAACATCAAGGCGGCCAAGCGCATGGTCGAGCGTTCGCGCCCGCAGGTCTGGGACGTCCTCGAGGAGATCATCCGCGAGCGCCCCGTGCTGCTGAACCGTGCGCCCACGCTGCACCGTCTCGGCATCCAGGCCTTCGAGCCGCTGCTCGTCGAGGGCAAGGCGATCCAGCTGCACCCGCTCGTGTGTGCCGCGTTCAACGCGGACTTCGACGGCGACCAGATGGCCGTGCACCTGCCGCTGTCGGTCGAGGCCCAGGCCGAGGCCCGCATCCTGATGCTCGCCTCGAACAACATCCTGAAGCCCTCCGACGGCCGCCCGGTCACCCTGCCCGCGCAGGACATGATCATCGGTCTGCACCACCTGACCACCGTCAAGGAGGGTGCGCTCGGTGAGGGCCGCGCGTTCTCGTCGGTCGCCGAGGCGATCCTCGCGAAGGACCAGGGCACGCTCGACCTCAACGCCAAGGTGAAGCTCCGTCTCACGGACCTCTACCTCGACGAGGAGACCGCGCCCGAGGGCTTCGTGCAGGGCTCGACCGCGACGATCGAGACCACGCTGGGCCGCGCGCTCTTCAACGAGGCGCTTCCCGCGGACTACCCGTACGTCGAGGCCGTCGCCGACAAGGGCCGCATCTCGCAGCTGGTCAACGACCTCGCCGAGCGGTACCCGAAGGTCGAGGTCGCGGCGACGCTCGACCGCGTCAAGGACGCCGGCTTCTACTGGGCGACCCGCTCGGGCGTCACGGTGGCCATGTCCGACGTGTCGACTCCTCCCCAGAAGAAGGAGATCATCGCCAAGTACGAGAAGCAGGCAGCCAAGGTCCAGAGCGAGTACGACCGCGGTCTCACCACCGACAACGAGCGCCGTCTCGAGCTCGTCAACATCTGGACCAAGGCGACCGAAGAGGTCGCGGCGGCCATGCGCGACAACTTCGAGAAGGACAACACCATCTACCGCATGGTGAGCTCCGGCGCCCGTGGTAACTGGCTGCAGATCCGTAACATCGCGGGTCTTCTCGGCCTGGTGACGAACCCGAAGGGTGAGACCATCGCGCGCCCGATCCTCTCGAGCTACCGCGAGGGCCTGACCGTTGCCGAGTACTTCATCAACACCCACGGTGCTCGTAAGGGTCTGTCCGACACCGCTCTGCGCACCGCCGACTCGGGTTACCTGACCCGTCGTCTGGTGGATGTCTCGCAGGACGTCATCATCCGCGAGGACGACTGCGGTACGAACAAGGGCCTCGACCTCGCGATCGCGGCGAACAACGCCGAGGGCGTGCTCACCCGCGACCCGAACGTCGAGAACTCGGTGTTCGGCCGCACCCTGGCCGTCGACGCGGTCGGTGCCGACGGCACCGTCGTGGCCGAGGCGGGCTCCGACGTGGGCGACGTGCTCATCGACAAGCTCGTCGAGGCCGGCGTCGAGCGCATCAAGGTGCGCTCGGTCCTGACCTGCGAGTCGTCGGTCGGCGTCTGCGCGAAGTGCTACGGCCGCTCGCTGGCCACCGGCAAGCTCGTCGACATCGGCGAGGCCGTCGGCATCATCGCGGCGCAGTCCATCGGTGAGCCCGGCACCCAGCTGACGATGCGTACCTTCCACCAGGGCGGTACCACCGGTGCTGACGACATCACGCAGGGTCTGCCCCGTGTGCAGGAGCTCTTCGAGGCGCGTACCCCGAAGGGTTCGTCGCCCATCGCAGAGGCCGCGGGCACGATCAAGATCGAGGAGACGGAGAAGAGCCGCAAGGTCATCCTCACGCCCGACAACGGCGATGAGCCGCACGTCTACCCGGTCCTGAAGCGCTCGACCCTCCGCGTCGAGGACGGCCAGCACGTCGAGCTCGGCGAGCAGCTGATCATCGGCTCGGTCGACCCGAAGGAGGTGCTGCGCGTCATGGGCGTCCGTGCCGTGCAGGAGCACCTCGTCGGCGGCGTGCAGGGCGTCTACCGCTCGCAGGGTGTGCCGATCCACGACAAGCACATCGAGGTCATCGTTCGCCAGATGCTGCGCAAGGTCACCGTCGTCGAGCACGGCGAGACCGAGCTGCTGCCCGGCGAGCTGGTCGACCGCTCGCGCTTCGTCGAGGTCAACCGCGCCGCGGTGGCCGAGGGCAAGAAGCCCGCGGCCGCCCGCCAGGAGGTCATGGGTATCACCAAGGCCTCGCTCGCGACCGAGTCGTGGCTGTCGGCGGCCTCCTTCCAGGAGACCACCCGCGTGCTCACGCAGGCCGCCATGGAGGGCAAGAGCGACCCGCTGATCGGCCTGAAGGAGAACGTCATCATCGGAAAGCTGATCCCGGCCGGCACCGGCCTCGGTCGCTACCGCAACGTGACGGTCGACGCGACGGAGGAGGCGAAGGCGGAGCGCTACCCGAACCGCATCTTCTCCGACGACTCGGTGTTCGACGAGAACTCGCTGTCCTTCGTGGACTTCGACTCCTTCTCGAGCGACGACTACACGCCCGGCACCTACAACTAGTAGCAGCCAGTGCGACAGGAAGGCCCCCGCTTCGGCGGGGGCCTTCTCGCGTCCGGGGACCCGGAGAGGTGCGCCCCGCGCGCACGCGGACCCACCGCATAGGCTGGCCGCGTGAACACGACCGTCGAGCAGAGCGTCCGCGCGCTTCTCGACGAGCGGCTCGCGCTCGGCGGGTTCTCGGGTGCAGCGGTCGCGGTGAGCGTGGACGGAGAGACCGTCGTCGAGCTCGAAGTCGGCGTGAAGGCATCCGTCGACGCGAACGGAGACAGGCTCGAGGCGGATGCCGGCGAGCCGGTCACCCGCGACACCCGGTTCGACCTGGCATCCGTCACCAAGCTCGCGAGCGCCCACACGATCCTCTCGCTCGTCAGAGACGGCGCGCTCGACCTCGACGAGCCGCTGGCGGTGAAGCTGCCGGCCTACCGGGCCGGCGCCAAGAAGCAGGTCACGCTGCGCCACCTGCTGACGCACACGAGCGGGCTGCCGGCCAGCTGGCACGGCTGGGAGCAGCCCCTGCTCGACCACCTCGCCCACCGCCCGGCCGATGCGCCGCCGCTCGCGGCGACCCCCTTCGACGATCGCGAGGCCCTGCTCGCGGGGCTGCTCGAGACGCCGCTCGCCTCCGCCCCCGGCGAGCACTTCCGCTACTCCGACGCCGGCTACAACACGGCCATGGCCCTCGCAGAGTCGGTGACGGGCGTGCCGTGGGAGCGACTCGTGACCGAGCGCACCCTGCGACCGCTGGGCCTCGAGGCCGACCTCGCCTTCGGTGCTCAGGCCGAGGCATCCGTCGCCACCGAGTACGA
>NZ_JBLRDT010000108.1:0-9229 GCF_057512245.1 Gryllotalpicola sp. CP2-P1 | reverse complement strand
CTCGACGTAGGCGGTCGGCCGCAGCGGGGACTCGATCATGAGGAAGCCGAGATAGCGGCGGATGCGGTCCCATGCCGGCCGCTCGGCGAGCTCGGCGGGCGACAGCCGGTCGGCCACCGCGCGCAGCGCAGCCACGTCGTGGCTGATCAGCACGGGCCAGTTGGTCTCGGCCAGCTCGATCGCATCGTCATGGCGCTGCTCGGCGAGGGCGAGATAGATCAGCGACGCCACGCGGGCGGGCTCTGAACGCTCCGACACGTCGCCCTCATCCCGCCGTCAGCCGACTCACCGCGGCGTTCAGCCCGCGGCCTCTTCGATGCCCTTGTAGCGCTCGCCGCCGACGAGCTCGACCCAGCGCGAGTAGTCGTGGTCACGGCCGATGGGGCACGTGCACGAGACTTCGATGCGCTGGCCGTCGCGGCCGAGATAGACCTCGACATGGGGCTTGAACGGCATGGGACTCCTCGGGCTGACGAGCGGGGAAGGCAGCAGGTGTACCGCTCGGTCTATTCAGTCAAAGCCGTGCGAACGGGTCAATACTGAAAATGCGCCCAGTTCAGGGGTTTTGCGCTCAGTAGTGCCCCCATAACGGGGCAGTCCGAACGGGCATCCCTCGCCCCTGCCCCTGCACCCCGCCCGATGCGCTCACATGAAGTCGGCGTCGGGCGCGTCGGCGTATGCCGGCGCCGCGCCGCCCGGCCAATGGCGGCGGCCGTTGTTGAGGGTGCCGTGCGATTCCTGCAGGTAGCAGAGGCCGCACAGCGATTCGTAGGTGACGGATGCCTGCGGCGCGCCCTCCCCCGCGCCCTCATCGATCGCGACCTGCGCCCCGTCGAAGACGTACTCGCCGCCCACGACGCGCGCGTTGAAGATCGCCTTCCGGCCGCAGCGGCAGATGGTCTTGAGCTCTTCGACCGAATGCGCGATCTCGAGCAGGCGGCGGCTTCCCGGGAAGGCCACCGTCTGGAAGTCGGTGCGGATGCCGTAGGCGAGCACCGGGACGTCTTCGAGCAGCGCGATGCGCAGCAGATCGTCGACCTGCGCCTCGGTGAAGAACTGCGCCTCGTCGATGAGGAGCGCGCTCACGTCCCGCCCGCTGCCGCCCAGGGTGCGACTGCGGTGCTGCTGGAAGCGCAGGTAGATGTCGTCGGTCGCATCGACGGTGAAGTCGACCTCGCGCGTGAGGCCGAGCCTGCTGACGATCTGGTCGTCGCCCTTGGTGTCGAGCGCCGGCTTCGCGATCAGGACGTTGTGGCCGCGTTCCTCGTAGTTGAACGCCGCCTGAAGCAGCGCGGTGCTCTTGCCGCTGTTCATCGCCCCATAGCGGAAGTAAAGCTTCGCCATCCCTTCATCGTATGGGCGCGGCGTCTGAGGTGTGCCCGTAAGGGACCGGGCAGACTTGGCTCATGCCCGCTAATCCCCTCGGCCGCGCTCTGCGCGGCCGCCGTGCCGGTCACCACACCCTCGTCTGGGCGCGCCCAGAGCTCAGCGCTCCTGAGGGATTCGCGCTCACAAGCCCCGCCTTCGAGCACAATGAAGCGATCCCCGAGCGGTTCAAGGGCAAGATGTTCGGCGCGACTCCGTCGCCCGCGATCGCCTGGACCGAGCCGCCGGCCGAGGCGGCCGAGCTCGTGCTGATCGTGCAGGACCCCGACGTTCCGATGGGCAAGCCCGCGACTCACGCGCTGGCCGCCGGTATCGACCCGGCACTCGGAGGAATCGCGGAGGGCGGCCTCGCCAACCCGAGCCCCGTCGCCGGCGTCGTCTACGGCAAGGGTGCCTTCGGCAAGCTCGGCTGGGTCGGCCCGATGCCGCCGCGCTCGCACGGCCCGCACGCCTACGTCTTCCAGCTGTTCGCGCTCGACCGGAAGCTGTCGCTCACCGAAGGGTTCTCGCTCGAGGATGCCCTGCGGGCCATGGCGGGGCACGTCATCGCCCGCGCTCGGCTCGACGGCATCTACGAGGCGGTGTAGCGCTCCGTCAGAACAGCGTCGGCTCGGGGGCGACGCTCGCGGCATCCGTCTCTTCGAAGAAGACGAGCGGCGTGCGGCGTTCGCCGTCGGCGTCGATGCGGCTTGCGCGGCCGCGCCCCGGCCGTCCCGCTCGCGGAGTCGCCCGCGCTGCGCCGCCGATCGCGTCGCTCTTTGCCAGCGCCGACGAGTCGACACCACCGGTGACGAGGTCTTCGCGACCACGGACCATGCCGTGCTTCGCGATGAGCGGCTTGATGCGGCGGGCGAGCCACTGCCGGTACTCCTTCGGGGCGTAAGTGCGCCCTTCTGGGTACAGCTCGGCATACTTCGCCAGCAGCTCGGGGTGCTCGCGCTCGAGCCAGAAGTTGAACCACTCCTTGACGCCGGGCTTCAGGTGCAGCGCGGTGTACAGCACGCTCGTCGCCCCCGAGGCCTTGACCTGCTCGAGCGCGTAGTCGAGGTGCTCGGTTGTGTCCGTCAGGAACGGCAGGATCGGCATCATGAAGACGCTGCAGTCGAGCCCCGCATTGCGCACCGCGGTGACCGTGGCGAGTCGCTCTTTCGCGCGTGGGGTCCCAGGCTCGACCGACTGCTGCAGCTCGTCATCGTAGATCGCGATCGACATCGCGACATCGACGGGCACGTGCTCAGCCGCTTCCTTCAGCAGCGGCAGATCGCGGCGCAGCAGCGTGCCCTTGGTCAGGATCGAGAACGGCGTGCGCGCCTCGGTCAGCGCCCGAATGATCTCGGGCATCAGCTTGTAGCGCCCTTCCGCGCGCTGGTACGGGTCAGTATTCGTTCCGAGCGCGACCGGATGCCTGTTCTGCTGCCACTTCGGCCGCGCAAGTTCCCGCCGCAGCACTTCGGCGACGTTCACCTTGACGATGATCTGCGAGTCGAAGTCGCGCCCCACATTGAGCTCGAGGTACTTGTGCGTCGGCCTGGCGAAGCAGTTGTGACTCACGACGCCGTTGGCGATGAAATCACCGGTCTCGGTCGTGATGTCGATCATGTCCTGAACCTCACCCAGGTCCTCGATCGACACGATGCGCAAGTCGGCGTCAGATTTCACTGCGGCGCCCTCGAGCGCGAGCTTGCGTGTGATCGCCGGCTCGGTCATGCGGAAGAAGCGGTCTCGAGCCGCCAGCCCGCCGAGAAGCCGAAGTTGAGAGACGCCGTTCGGTCGCGGAGCCTCGCGGATGCCGGCGCCGAAGCCCATCAGCTTGTTGCTCCGAGTGAGGTACGGTCGCTGCCCGTTGCCCGGCGCGTCGGCCACGTACTTCCAGCCGCGCTCGGTAAGAAAGCGATGGTCCCCGCTCGCCACCAGTTCGGTGCCGTCCGCCAGCGTGACGCGGTACGCGCGTTTCCGCGTGTCCCACTTGGCACTAACGCGCGACCGTGCGTAGCGCCGGTACGAGCCCACCGTGCGGGTTCCGATCACCTCGTCGCCGACCTTGACCATCCACAACGGCACCTGCCGGCCGTCAGCCATCAGAATCGACGTCTCGGGGCTCAGGCAATAGCTGCACGCATGGGAACAGCCCCTGTAGGGGTTGATCGTCCAGGCGTAGGGCATTACCTTCGAGCCGCCTGGCACCTGGTTCAGCGCCGATTTCGCCAGGATCTCGTGGAACACGATTCCGTCGAACTCCGGCGTGCGCACCGTGCGCACCAGATTGTTCAGCTTCGCGAGGCCCGGCAGCGCGTCGTCGGACTCGACCCCGAGCTCTTGGTTCTCCCACCGCATTCATCCATTAGAACACCGATTCGATTTGAGTGTCGGCAATTTTCGAACATGTGTATAACCGGTGGAGAACTCGCCTACTACCCGTCCTCGCCCCAGATCGGGCCGCCGAGCAGCTGCAGGGGCCCCGCGAGCGAGCCGCCGTCGACCGGCAGCGTGACGCCGGTGATCCATGCGGCGTCGTCCGAGGCCAGGAACGCGATCGCCGCCGCGATGTCGGAGGGCAGCCCGACCCGCCCGAGCGGATACATCTTCACCACGGGGTCGGCGCCGCCCGGACGCTCGGTCCACACCCGCGTGAGCACTGTGCCCGGCGCGACCACGTTGATGCGCACTCCGCGCGGCCCCAGCTCGACCGCGAGATTCCGAGCGAGCAGCGACAGCCCCGCCTTGGCCGCGGCGTAGGCCGGCTCGCCGTAGGCCGCGACGCCGTTCACCGAGCCGACGAGCACGATCGCGCCCCGGCTCTGCACCAGGGCAGCGCGGCACGCACGGATCACGCGCATCGGCCCGTGCAGATTGAGGTCGACGGTCGAGAGCCAGTGCTCCTCATCAAGTCCGTCGGCAGACGCCGTGTCGCCGCCCGCGACCTGCGCGAGCGCGTCGATGCGCCCGAAGCGCTCGAGCACGCCGGCGACCGCGGCATCGACGGATGCCGCATCAAGCAGATCGCAGGGGAAGACGGCGCAGCGCGAAGCATCCGATCGCCCCGAAACCCACGACTGCGCGCGCGCAGGGTCCACGTCGAGCACGGCGACCGAGCCGCCTTCGTCAAGCATCCGCTCGGCCGTTGCCCGCCCGATGCCCTGCGAGCCGCCGGTCACGACGACGATCTTGTCGGTGAACCTCATGAGGTCACCGTAGCGATCGCGAGCGTTTTGAGACGCGGCGCTGCGCGGCGCTCCTAGGCGAGCGGGAGTGCTAGCGGGGCAGGCCGAGCACCCGGGCCGTGCGCTCCATGGTCGCGCGCGCGAGCTCGGGGTCGTTGTCGAGGGACTCGCCGAGCGTCGGGATGAGGTCCTTCAGCTGCGCCTGCCACGCCCCCGAGTACTCGGTCGGGAAGCAGGTCTTGAGCACATCGAGCATGATCGACACCGCGGTCGAGGCGCCCGGCGAGGCGCCGAGCAGGCCGACGATGGTGCCGTCCTTGTGGGCGATCACCTCGGTGCCGAACTGCAGGACGCCGCCCTTCTTGGCATCCTTCTTGATCACCTGGGCGCGCTGGCCCGCGGTGATCAGCTCCCAGTCGGCGGGCTTGGCCGTGGGCATGAACTTCTTCAGTTCGGCGAACTTGCCCTTCTTGGTGAGCAGCAGCTGGCCGATCAGGTATTTGAGCAGCACGAGGTTGTCGAGCGCGACGCGCAGGTACGGCCCGATGTTCGACGCGCGCAGGCCCGCGGGCAGGTCGAGCACGCTGCCGTACTTCAGGAACTTGGGGTCGGCGCCTGCGTAGGGGCCGAACAGCAGCGACGCCTCGCCGTCGACGACGCGCTTGTCGAGGTGCGGCACGCTCATGGGCGGCGCACCGGCCTCGGCCTGCGAGTACACCTTGGCGTCGTGCTTGGCCACGACGTCGGGGTTCGTCGTCTTGTAGAACTGGCCGGAGATCGGGAAGGTGCCGTAGCCCTTGGCCTCGGGGATCCCGGCGCTCTGCAGCACCTTGAGCGCCCAGCCGCCGGCGCCGACGAACACGAAGCGCGCGTCGAGCTGCACCGTGGTCTGGCGCACGAGCTCGCGCACCTTGAGCCGCCACAGCCCGTCGGAGCGCTTCTTGATGCCCCGCACCTCGGAGTTCAGCCGCAGCTCGGCGCCGTCGGCCACGAGGTTGTCGATCAGCTTCTTGGTCAGCGCGCCGAAGTTGACGTCGGTGCCCGCGATGGAGCGCGTCGCCGCGAACTTCTCGCTCTTGTCGCGCCCGCGCATGAGCAGCGGGGCCCACTTCATGACCTCGGCGCGGTCCTCGCTGTACTCGAGCTCCTCGAAGAGCACGTGCTTGGTCAGCGTCTCATGGCGCTGGCGCAGGTAGTCGATGTCCCCCGGCTTGCGCACGAACGTCATGTGCGGCGCGGGATTGATGAAGTCGGATGCCTGACCCAGCACGCCCTCTTCCACGAGCTTCGCCCAGAACTGGCGGCTCTGCTGGAACTGCTCGTTGATCTGGATCGCCTTCGCCGGGTCTGCCGGGTTCGGCATGTAGTTGAGCTCGCACAGCGCGCTGTGACCGGTGCCCGCGTTGTTCCACGGGTTCGAGCTCTCTTCCGCGACGGCGCCGAGGCGCTCGACGATCACGATCGACCAGTCGGGCCTCACCCGCTTCAGGAAGGTTCCGAGCGTGGCGGACATGATGCCGCCACCGATCAAGACCACGTCAACGGGGGCTCTATCGCTCACCCGCCCATCCTATCTGTCTCGAGATCGAGACACTTTCAGGGCACCGCGTGACCCGTGACCCTACGCCGCGACCGTGCGCCTGGCCGCGACGAGCTCGGCGATCTGCACGGCGTTGAGCGCCGCGCCCTTGCGCAGGTTGTCGTTCGAGACGAAGAACGCGAGGCCGCGCCCGGCGGGAGCGCCCTCGTCGGCGCGGATGCGGCCGACGAACGACGGGTCCTGACCGGCGGCCTGCAGCGGCGTCGGGATGTCGGCGAGCACGACCCCCGGGGCATCCGCCAGCAATTCGGTGGCACGCTCGGGCGTGAGCGGCCGCTCGAACTCGGCGTTCACCGACAGCGAGTGCCCCGTGAACACCGGAACGCGCACGCAGGTGCCGGACACGAGCAGCTCGGGCAGCTCGAGGATCTTGCGGCTCTCGTTGCGCAGCTTCTTCTCTTCGTCGGTCTCGTTCAGCCCGTCGTCGACGAGATTGCCCGCGAACGGGATCACGTCGAACGCGATCGGCCGCTTGTAGACCTGCGGCTCGGGCAGGGTCACGGCTGCTCCGTCATGCACGAGGTCGAGCAGGTGATCGGATGCCAGCGCTGCGCGCGCCTGGTCGGCGAGCTCCTCGGCACCCTTCAGCCCCGACCCGGAGACGGCCTGGTAGGTCGAGACGATGAGGCGGCTGAGCCCGGCCTCGCGGTCGAGCACCTTCAGCACGGGCATGATCGCCATGGTCGTGCAGTTCGGGTTGGCGATGATGCCCTTGACCGCCTCGTCGATCGCATGCGGGTTCACCTCGGAGACGACGAGAGGCACCTCGGGGTCCATGCGCCACGCGCTCGAGTTGTCGATGACGAGCGCTCCCGCTGCGGCGAAGCGCGGGGCCGCGGCACGGCTGCCCGTGGCACCCGCCGAGAACAGCGCGATGTCGATGCCCGACGGGTCGGCCGTCTCGACGTCCTCGACGACGATCTGCTCGCCCTTGAACTCGAGGGTCGTGCCGGCCGAGCGCGCGGTGGCGAAGAAGCGGATGCTCGCGATCGGGAACTCGCGCTCGGCGAGCAGGCGGCGCATCACCGCGCCGACCTGGCCGGTGGCGCCGACGACGGCGACGTGGAATCCGTTGGTGCTCATGTGCTTCTCGATTCGGTTCGTGCGGGTTTCAGTGCCCCGGGCCGACGTTTGCGCCCCGCGTTGTAGGTGCGAACGTCGGGCGGGGGCGCAAAAGTCCGGTCAGCGGCCGGTGCCGGCGTAGACGACGGCGGTGTCGGAGCCGTCGAGGCCGAAAGCGGTGTGCACCACGCGGGCGGCCTCGGCTAGCACGTCGGCGCGGGTGACGACCGAGATGCGGATCTCGGAGGTCGAGATCATGCCGATGTTGATTCCGGCCTCGGCGAGGCAGCGGAACAGCCGGGCGGAGACGCCGGTGTTGGTGCGCATTCCCGCGCCGACCAGCGCGAGCTTGCCGATCTGGTCGTCGTACTGCAGCGACTGGAATCCGATCACGCCCTGCTCGGCGCGCAGCGCCTGCAGCACCTTCTGGCCGTCGGCCTTGGGCAGCGTGAACGAGATGTCGGTGAGGCCGGTCGCGGCGGCCGACACGTTCTGCACGATCATGTCGACGTTGGCGCTGGCCTTCGCGACGGTGTCGAAGATGGCCGCGGCCTTGCCGAGCACGTCGGGCACGCCGACGACGGTGATCTTGGCCTCGGTCAGGTCGGTGGCGACACCGGAGATGATGGGCTCTTCCACAGTTCCGTTCTCCTGCATTTCGCGCTGGATGCGCTCGGCGGTCTCGGCGGCCGTCTCGTTGACGACCAGGGTGCCCTCGCTGTTGTTGAACGAGGAGCGCACGTGCAGCGTCACGCCATGACGCCGCGCGTACTCGACGGCGCGGATGTGCAGCACCTTCGCACCGGCTGCCGCGAGCTCGAGCATCTCTTCGCTCGAGATCGTGTCGATCTTCTTCGCCAGCGGCACGATGCGGGGGTCCGAGGTGAAGATGCCGTCGACGTCGGTGTAGATCTCGCAGACGGTCGCGCCGAGCGCTGCCGCGAGCGCGACGGCCGTGGTGTCGCTGCCGCCGCGGCCGAGCGTCGTGGTGTCGCCCGTCTCGGTGTTGAAGCCCTGGAAACCGGCGACGATCGCGATCGCGCCCTCGTCGAGCGCCTCGCGGATGCGGCTCGGGGTGACGTCGACGATGCGCGCCGCGCCGAACCGGTTGTCGGTGATCATGCCGGCCTGGTAGCCGGTGAAGCTGCGGGCGTCGTAGCCCATCGTTCCGATCGCCATGGCGAGCAGGGCCATCGAGATGCGTTCGCCGCTCGTGAGCAGGATGTCGAGCTCGCGCGGCTCGGGCAGGGGCGTGACCTCGTGCGCCAGATCGAGCAACTCGTCGGTCGTGTCGCCCATCGCGCTGACGGCGACGACCACCTCGTTGCCGGCCTTGCGCGTCTCGACGATGCGCTTGGCGACGCGCTTGATGCTCTCGGCGTCGGCGACAGAGCTGCCGCCGTACTTCTGCACGATCAGCGCCACGGGCTCTCCTACTGCGTGTCTCGGGGCTCTGGGTGATTCCAGGGATTCCGCCCATTCTACGGTGGGTTTCCGGCGTGTTTCGCCGGGTCGGTGAGCCTCGTTTCGCCGCGTGACATCGGGGTTAGCGTGGCGCCATGAGCACATCGCGTGTGGTGGTTCTGGGTGCCGGTATCGCGGGCGCGGCGACTGCGTTCGGGCTCGCCCGACGCGGCGTGTCGGTCGTGGTCGTCGATGCGGGTCTCGAGGGGCGGGCGACGGATGCCGGCGCCGGAATCATCCAGCCCTGGTCGGTGTCCCGCGGGGGCGCCTTCTATCAGCTCTACGCAGACGGTGCGGCGTTCTACCCGTCGTTCGTCTCGGCGCTGACGGGTCACGGTGCGCCCGACATCGGGTACCGCCGCGTCGGCTCCCTGATCCTTTCCGCGGACGAGGCCGAGCTCGACGCCGTCGAGGAGCGTCTTGCGGCCCGCGCCGCGGATGCCCCGGCGATGGGGGCGGTGCAGCGGCTCCGCCAGGGCGAGGCCCTCGCCCGCTTCCCGCTGCTCGATCCGACGCACTCCGCCGTGTGGATCGAGGGCGGCGGCCGCGTCGACGG
>NZ_JBLRDT010000107.1:0-9272 GCF_057512245.1 Gryllotalpicola sp. CP2-P1 | reverse complement strand
CGGCGAACCACGGGCGCACGTCGACGAGGGCGTTCAGCAGGCCGAACGCCACGATGACGGCGGTGAAGGGAGCGGCCGAGAGCAGCAGGCGGCCGATGCCGTCCGCCGTCACGGGGCCGAGCAGTTGCACGCCCGTGAACGGGGCGGGCAGCGAGATCAGCGGCAGGTCGAGCAGGCGGATGCCGGTACCGGCCGCCCCCGCGAACACGGCGCCGTAGACGACACGCGCGACCATGAACACCGCCGCGAAGACGACGCTCTGGCGCAGGGGAGCGGCCCGGAACCGCAGGCGCACATGCGCCCGCAGCGAGGCGAGCGCCGTGCGCCGTGCGCGTTGCCGAGGCTCGAGCCCGGTGGGCATAGGAGCTATCCCTGCGGCGGTGTCGTGTCGGTGCCGGTGGTGAACTTGAGCCCGAGCGTCTGGCCGGGCTTCACCTGCTGGGTCGTGATCGAGCTCGCGGCGTAGTCCCACTCCCCGGCGTCCTTCACCCAGACCGCCCAGTACGCGTAGGCGGCCGGCATGCTCTGGCAGGTCTCGGTGTAGGGGTCGTGACCGGGGACGTCGATCGCCGTCGACGCAGACGGCGAGCCGTTCACGCGGCAGACCACCTGATCGCCGTACTTCTGGGTGCCCGCCGTCGTGACGTCGACCTCCTTCAAGGCGGCCGCCGCGGTGATGGGCCCTGTTGCCGGCGCGCAGGCGTCGATGTCGGTCGCGCCGAGCAGCCCGAACTGCACCGTCACGAACACGCCGTCGCAGTCGGCGGCGCTCGCGGGGGACGCGGGGCTCGCGGTCGGCGTCGCGGTGGCGTGCTGCGTGGTGCCCGTATGCGTCGTCGCCGACGGTGTCGCCGAGCCGGCACAGCCCGCGAGGGCGAGCACAGCGGCGGCGAGGGCGAGGGCAGTCACGGTGCGGCGCATGGGCACCAGGCTACCGGGCAGTCGGGGTGCCGACTTCGTCGATGACGCTCTTGCGCGCGACATCCGCGCGCCCTAATCTACAACCAAATGGTTGCACAAATTGACGTCGCACTCGACGACGAGGCGGTCGATCGCATCTTCCGCGCCCTCGCCGACGCGACGCGGCGTGACATCGTGGCGCGCGTGCTGCAGCGGCCGCACTCCGTCTCCGAGCTCGCGGCCGGCTACGCGATGAGCTTCGCGGCCGTGCAGAAGCACGTCGCGGTGCTCGAGAAGGCGGCGCTCGTGAGCAAGAGCAGGAACGGCCGCGAGCAGCTCGTGAGCGGAGAGGTCGGGACGATCGGCCGTGCGCAGGAACTGCTGCGCCGCTACGAGCAGCTGTGGCACGCACGCGCCGCGGCGATCGACGCGCTGCTCGACGAGGAACGGCCCGAACGGCGCGATCGGCATCGGCGCCGCGGGCGACATGACCAACGGAACGACGACTAAGGGAGGGGCACCATGCCCGTCATCTCATCCACCCGCGACCCCGAGGCGCGCAGCCTCACCATCGTGTGCGAGTTCGCGGCGCCGCCCGAGCGGGTCTGGCAGCTCTGGGAGGACCCGCGCCAGCTCGAGAAGTGGTGGTGCCCCGAACCGTACCCGGCGACGTTCGAGTCCCACGACCTCACGCCGGGCGGGTCCTCGAGCTACTACTCGACGGGCCCCAACGGCGAGTTCCAGCGCGCGTGGTGGGCGACGACCGCGGTCGAGAAGCCGCACCGCCTCGAGTTCGACGGCGGCCTCGCCGACAACGACACGAAGGAGCGCGACCCAGCCGGGGTCATGCACGGCACCGTCACCTTCGAGCCCATCGAGGCGGGCACCCGGATGACGGCCGTGACCGTCTTCGACTCCGTCGCCTACATGGAGAAGATGCTCGCGATGGGCCACGAGGAAGGGTCGAAGCTGGCACTCGGCCAGATCGACGGGCTGCTCGCCGACGTGCCCGCGGCCTGAGGCGTCCGCGCGGTATTGCGCTCCGCGGGCGTGAGAGGCAATCTGGCTCGATGCACGCGAGCTTCAGGCGACGCTACCTCGACATCCTGAACCGCACGCTCAATCCGCTCACGCTCGCCGCCGCCAAGCGGGGCAGGGGTCCGTTCTCGGTCATCCGGCACGTCGGGCGCAAGACGGGCCGCACCTTCGAGACGCCGGTCATCCTGGCGGGCCACCCCGACGGCTTCATTGCGGAACTGACCTACGGCCCCGGCGTCAACTGGTACCGCAACATCACGCACGGCGGCGGCGAGATCGAGCATCTCGGCGCCACCTACCGCATTCTCTCGGTCGAGTCGCTCGACCCCGGTGAGGCCGTGCGCGCGTTCACCCGCGTGCAGCGCGTCGTGCTGCGCGTGCTGCGGCGCCGCGACTTCCGGCTGATCCGCACCTCGCCCGTGCCGAGCGACCCGCGCGCCTGGGCCCGGCCGTAGCCGGCGGCACGGGGCCGGAGCGGTGGCCGGCAGGCGCCCCTCTCTTATTGACAGCGAGTCAGTAGTAGCATCGGCAGCCATGACGGCAACGACGCCAGAGAAGGTGCCCGGCACCGCGTTCGACCACGACGTCGTGGTCGTCGGGTCGGGTTTCGGCGGCTCGGTCGCGGCGCTGCGACTGGCTGAGAAGGGCTACGACGTGCTGGTCTACGAGGCGGGCAGGCGCTTCGCGGATCACGAGTTCGCGAAGACCAACTGGGACGTCAGGAACGCGCTCTGGGCACCGGCGCTCGGCTGGTACGGCCCGCAGCGGCTGCACAAGCTTCCCGACGTCCTCGTGCTCGCGGGCGCCGGTGTCGGCGGCGGCTCGCTCAACTACGCGAACGTCCAGTACGTGCCGGGGGAGCGGTTCTTCTCGACCGGCAGCTGGGCGGGCATCACCGACTGGCGGCGCGAGCTCGCGCCGCACTACGAGACGGCGAAGCGGATGCTGGGCACGGTCGAGCACTACCCGTACGACGGCGCCGCCGAGCAGCTCATGCGGAAGGTCTCCGTGCGCCTCGGCGTTCCCGAGACGTTCCGCGTCGCGCCCACGGGCGTGTACTACGGGACGCCGGGCCGCGAGGCCCCTGGCGAGACCGTGCCCGACCCCTTCTTCGGCGGCGAGGGCCCGGCGCGCACGAGCTGCACCCTCTGCGGCAACTGCATGGTCGGCTGCCGCGTCGGGGCGAAGAACAGCCTGACCAAGAACTACCTGTGGCTCGCCGAGCGGCGCGGCGCGGTCATCGAGCCCATGCGCACGGTGGTCGGCGTGCGCCCCCTCGACCCCGCCGACCCGACCCGCGGCTTCGCCGTCACCACCGAGCGCACGGGCACGGCTCTCACGCCGAAGGACCGTCGCACCGTCACCGCAGGTCAGGTCGTCTTCGCGGCCGGCGCGTGGGGCACCCAGAAGCTGCTGCACGGTCTCGTCGCCCGCGGCGAGCTGCCCGCCCTGTCTCCGGCCCTCGGCCGGCTCACGCGCACGAACTCCGAGGCGCTCGACGGGGCCCTCGCGGTGCGCGTCCCCGATGTCGACCTGACGGCGGGCTCGGCGATCACGACCTCGCTCTACGTCGACGAGAGCACCCACGTGCAGAACGTGCGCTACGGCAAGGGCTCGAACGCCATGATGGCGCTCGTGACGGTGCTCGCACCGGGCGGGAGGCCCCTGCACCGGCGGCTGGGCTTCCTGCTCGGGCGGCTCGCGCGGCATCCGCTCGCCGAACTGCGTGCGAGCGTGCCGTGGCGCGCCACCGAGCGCGGTGTGATCGCGCTCGTCATGCAGAGCGCCGACAACTCGCTCACGGTGAGCGCGCGCCGAGGGATGCTGGGCGGGGTCCGGCTCACGAGCAGGCAGGGCGACGGCGCGCCGAACCCCGACTGGCTGCCGCAGGCCCACCGTGCTGCCGAGGCGATGGCGGCCCAGCTCGAGGAGGACACGGGCGTGCACGCGCTGCCGAGGGGCTCGTGGCTCGAGCTGTTCGGGGTGCCGCTGACCGCCCACTTCCTCGGCGGCGCGACGATCTCGAGCGACCCGGCCGACGGTGTCGTCGACCCGTATCACCGGGTGTGGAACTACCCCGGGCTGCACATCGTCGACGGTTCCGCCGTCTCGGCGAACCTCGGCGTCAACCCGGCGCTCACGATCACAGCGCAGGCAGAGCGCGCGTTCTCGCTGTGGCCGCAGCGCGGTGCCGCAGACCGCCGGCCGGAGCAGGGCGCGCCCTACGTCGAGCTCGGCGCAGGCCGTGGCGCCCGGTTGTCCAGATCGTGATCTCGGCGCACTTGACCGCTGCAACCGCCCCGGGCAGAGTGTGCTGCGGATCAATGGCGATCCGGGGGATCGCGCAAGCGCCGGCACTTCGAGCAACGACTACAACGAAGTGGTCGCCGACCCCAAGGGACTGTGAAGAACCGGTCCGAGCGCACGTCTTCGAAGCCGGGTGGGGCTCCGAGGACGCCCCTGCCCGGCGGCAGGCCGTGTTGCGTTAGCGAGCCACGGCGGCGGGGAACTTCCCCCGCATGACTGCTGACTCTGATCCCATCCAGGTGCCGGGAGCGCCGGCATCCGAACCGCCCGCCGTCGACGAGCCCACGCGGCCGCGCGGGCCCCTCCCGCCCAAGCCCGACCAGTCGGGCCCCGACACCTACACGCCGACCGGCGCCGTCACCGCGACCCCGCGCGACGCCGTCGCACAGCAGGGCGAGCGACTCACGACCGCGCAGGGCCTGCCGCTGCGCGACACCGACCACTCGCTGAAGGCCGGGCGCCGCGGCCCCGTGCTGCTGCAGGACCACCATCTGCGCGAGAAGATCACGCATTTCGACCACGAGCGGATTCCCGAGCGCGTCGTGCACGCCCGGGGCGCCGCCGCGCACGGCGCCTTCGTCGCCAACGGCGAGGCGGTCGCCTACACGCGCGCCGCGTTCCTCAAGCCGGGAGCCGTCACCGAGACCTTCGTGCGGTTCTCGACCGTGCTCGGCTCGCGCGGCTCGGCCGACACGGTGCGCGACACCCGCGGCTTCGCGACGAAGTTCTACACGACCGAGGGCGTCTACGACCTCGTTGGCAACAACATCCCGGTGTTCTTCATCCAGGACGCGATCAAGTTCCCCGACATCATCCACGCGGGCAAGCCCCACCCCGACCGCGAGATCCCGCAGGCGCAGTCGGCGCACGACACCTTCTGGGACTTCGTCTCGCTGCACACCGAGGCCCAGCACCACACGATGTGGAACATGTCCGATCGCGCGCTGCCGCGCTCGTACCGCATGATGCAGGGGTTCGGCATCCACACCTTCCGCCTCATCAACGAAGAGGGCGTGACCACGCTCGTCAAGTTCCACTGGCGCCCGCGTCTCGGCACGCACGGCTTGACGTGGGAGGAGGCGCAGCTGATCGCCGGCAAGGATCCCGACTTCCACCGCCGCGACCTCGCCGACGCGATCGAGACGGGCGCCTTCCCCGACTGGGACTTCGGAATCCAGGTCTTCCCCGACACCGAGGACCAGCTCTTCCACGGAATCGACCTGCTCGACCCGACGAAGATCGTGCCGGAGGAGCTCGCGCCCGTGAAGGTCGTCGGCACCATGACGCTCGACCGGAACCCGAGCAACTACTTCGCCGAAACCGAGCAGGTCGCTTTCCACCCGGGACACCTCGTTCCGGGCATCGACGTGACGAGCGACCCGCTGCTGCAGGGCAGGCTGTTCTCGTATCTCGACACGCAGATCACGCGCCTCGGCGGCCCCAACTTCGCCCAGCTGCCCATCAACCGCCCGCACGCCGAGATCAACGACATGCTGCGCGACGGGATGCACCAGACCGCGGTGCACTCCGGGGTCGCGCCGTACCACCCGAACTCGCTCGACGGCGGGTGCCCGTTCCCGGCGATGGTCACGGGCGGCGCCGAGCAGGGCGCGACGCACGACGACGGCGCGTTCGTCGACGTGCCGCAGCACCTCGCCGAGGACGTCGTGACGCGCGAGCAGCCCGCGAGCTTCGACGACCACTTCTCGCAGGCGCGGCTGTTCTATCGCTCGCTGACGCCCGTCGAGCAGCTGCACGTCAAGCAGGCCTACGCGTTCGAGCTCGGCAAGGTCTACGAGCAGGCGATTACGGAGCGCCAGCTGCGCTGCCTCGCCAATATCGACGCCGAGCTGTGCGGCTTCGTCGCTGAGCAGCTCGGGCTGCCGGCGCCCGCGCCCACCGAGCAGGTGCCCGACAGCGAGCCGAGCCCGGCGCTGCGCATGGTCACGGGCGACCGCTGGCCGGTGAGCGGCCGTCAGGTCGGGATCGTGGTCGATGACGACACGGATGCCGCGGCCGTGGCATCCGCCCGGGAGACGCTGCACGCGGCGGGCGTGACGCCCCTCGTCGTCGCGCCCCACGGCGGCACGATCGGCGGCGTCCCCGTGCAGCGCAGCTTCCACACGGCCACGAGCGTCGAGCTCGACGCGGTGATCGTGCTCGCACCGGCGGTGGACCCGCGCGTACTGGAGCTGCTGCGCGAGGCGTTCCGGCACGACAAGGCGATCGGAGTCGCGACGGAGGCGCAGGCGCTGCTGGCCGACGTGGCGATCCCGCCGACCGCGCCCGGCCTCGTCACGGGGGACACCGCGGCCGTGATCGGCGGAGTTCTCGACCTGCTGCCGTCGCACCGCGTCTGGGAGCGGGAACTGGTGTAGAAGAGAACTGGCAAGTCGCGAGTGCAGCTACGGGTGTGATCGGGAAGGGCATCGAGATGACGACGGCGTCAGCATCTGAATCAGCAGCAGGGGGCGCCGGCACCGTCCGCAGCCTCATCCCCGCCAGGCTCGACCGGTTGCCGTGGACCCGGTTCCACTGGTCCATCGTGGTCGGTCTCGGCGTCGCGTGGATCCTCGACGGGCTCGAGATCCAGATCGTCGCCGCCAACGGCTACGCCGACACGCTGCACCTGTCGGCAACGCAGGTGGGCCTCGTCGGCACGACCTATCTCGTCGGCCAGGTGGTCGGCTCGCTCTACTTCGGGTGGCTGTCCGACCGCCTCGGCCGACGGCGGCTGTTCATTCTGACGCTCGCGATCTACCTGATCGGCTCCGGCGTCGCCGGCTTCGCCTTCTCGCTGTGGTTCCTGCTGATCTTCCGGTTCATCGCCGGCGCCGGCATCGGCGGAGAGTACGCGGCCATCAACTCCGCCATCGACGAGCTGATCCCGTCGCACTACCGCGGCCGGGTCGACATCGCGATCAACGGCACGTACTGGGCCGGCGCGGCGCTCGGCGCCGCCGCGAGCATCCCGCTGTTCAACCCCGATGTCATCAGCCAGGACTGGGGCTGGCGCATCGGCTTCTGGATCGGCCCCGTGCTCGGCCTGTTCATCATCTATCTGCGCAGGCACATCCCCGAGAGTCCGCGCTGGCTCATCACGCACGGCCGCGCCGAGCAGGCCGAGCGGACCATCGACGAGATCGAGCAGCGCGTCGAGTCGACGGGCGGGCGCCTCGAACGGGTCGACGACTCCGCGGCCATCGAGTTGAAGCCGATCGAGTACGTGCCGTTCCGGACGATCGTGGGCGTGCTGTTCCGGAAGTATCCCAAACGCACCCTCACGGCCGCCGCGATGATGATCACGCAGTCGTTCCTCTACAACGCGATCTTCTTCACCTACGCGCTCGTGCTGCAGAACTTCTACGACATCCCGCGCGACCACACGCCGTACTTCCTGTTCCCGTTCGCCGCCGGCAACCTCATCGGCCCGCTCGTGCTCGGCCACCTGTTCGACACGATCGGTCGGCGCAAGATGATCTTCGCGACCTACGGGCTCTCGGGTCTCGTGCTGCTGGTCTCGGCGTTCCTCTTCCACGCGGGCGCCCTCACCGCCACGACGCAGACGATCTTCTGGTGCGTCGCGTTCTTCTTCGCCTCGGCGGGGGCATCCAGCGCGTACCTCACCGTGAGCGAGACGTTCCCCCTCGAACTGCGGGCCCAGGCGATCTCGTACTTCTTCTCGCTCGCCCAGATCTTCGGCTCGATCGCGCCGGCGCTCTACGGCGCGCTCATCGGCGACGGCTCGCAGCGCGGCCCGCTGACCATCGGCTACATCATCGGGGCGGTCATCATGATCCTGGGCGGGGTGATCGCGATCATCTTCGGCACGGACGCCGAGCGGAAGTCGCTCGAGACCGTCAGCGAACCGCTGTCGCTCGTCGGCGTGCGCAACGGCTAGGGCGGATCGAACCGATTCGATAAGAATGGCAGGGTGAAGACACTTGCACTGCCGCAGACCGATCTGACCGCTTCCAACCTGATCCTCGGCCTGATGCGGATCACCGACCTCGACGACGAGGCGATCCGCACTCTGGTCGGCACCGCCCGCGACGAGGGCATCGACTTCTTCGACCACGCCGACGTCTACGGCAGCTCGCGCCACCAGTGCGAGCAGCGCTTCGGCGACGCGGTGCGCTTCACGGGAAGCGAGCGCGAGCAGGTCAAGATCCAGACGAAGACGGGCATCGTGCCGGGCGCGTTCGACTTCTCGAAGGAGCACATCGTCGAGTCGGTGGATGCCTCACTCGCGGCGCTGCGCACCGACTACCTCGATGTCCTGCTGCTGCACCGGCCCGATGCCCTGGTCGAGCCCGAAGAGGTCGCCGCCGCGTTCGATCAGCTCGAGGCATCCGGGAAGGTGCGCAACTTCGGCGTCTCCAACCACACGCCGGGCCAGATCGAGCTGCTCAAGAAGTACGTGCGCCAGCCGCTCGCCTTCAACCAGGTGCAGCTGTCGATCACGCACGCGCCGCTGATCGCCGCAGGGGTCGCCGCGAACATGGCGGCGCTCGACCAGTCGGTCGACCGCGACAACGGCATCCTCGACTACGCGCGCCTGCACGACATCACCCTGCAGGCCTGGTCGCCGTTCCAGAAGCAGTTCTTCAACGGCGTGTTCCTCGGCGACCGCGAGACCTACCCCGAGCTGAACGACGCCATCGACGAGCTCGCCGCGAAGTACGACGTCACCCCGACCGCGATCGCGGTGGCCTGGATCACCCGGCACCCCGCGGACTTCCAGGTCGTGCTCGGCACCACGAAGCCCGAGCGCGTGCGCGAGGCCGCGGCGGGCAGCGATCTCGCGCTCACGCGCGTGGAGTGGTATCGCCTGTTCACGGCCGCGGGCTACACGCTGCCGTAGCGCGCCCGAGGCGCGCGGCGCCCGCCGTAACAAAGAGTGCGGCGGGCGCCGCGCCGTGCGCGCCGCTTTAGGCTGAATCGGTGGCCCCGCATGACACCTCTCAGCTCGACAACCCCGCCTGGTACTCCCTGATCGGAGCTCATTCCCGGCACGCGCGCGGCGC
>NZ_JBLRDT010000106.1:0-9431 GCF_057512245.1 Gryllotalpicola sp. CP2-P1 | reverse complement strand
TTCAGCGCCGGCCACGGCCTCTCCGGCCGCTCACTGAACCGCGGCGGCCTCGTCATCGACGTCGGCGCCTTCGACGACATCGAGGTGCTCGATGGGGCATCAGGCCGCGTGCGCGTCGGCCCGGGCGCGCGCTGGCTCGACGTCGCTCGGGCCCTCGCGCCGCACGGGCTCGCGATCACGAGCGGCGACTACGGCGGCGTGGGGGTCGGGGGCCTCGCGACGGCGGGCGGCGTGGGCTGGTTCGCGCGCGAGCACGGGCTGACGATCGACCACCTGCGCTCGGTCGATGTCGTGCTCGCCAGTGGCGAGCACGTGCGCGCCGCCGCCGATGAGAACCCCGAGCTGTTCTGGGCGATGCGCGGCGCCGGCGCGAACTTCGGAGTCGCGGTCTCGTTCGAGTTCCAGGCGCAGCGCGTGGGAAGGCTCGGCTTCGCGCAGCTCGCCTTCGACGCGAGCGACACCGCGGGGTTCCTCACCCGGTGGGGCGCCGCGGTCGAGGCATCCGATCGCCGTGTCACGGGCTCCGTGATCCTCAGCGGCGGTGGCCGCGCGCGCTATGCGCAGGCGCTCATCGCGGTCGACAGCGACGACCCCGACACGATCGTCGAGCTGCTGCAGCCGATCGCCGGGGTCGCGCCGCTCGTCGATCAGTCGGTCGCGCTCGCCACCTACGACCAGGTCATGGCGGCGTTCGTGAGCGACGAGCCGCAGCAGGCGCAGGGCGAGCCGCACAGCCACTCGGGGCTCATCGAGCACCTCACGCCCGCCTTCGCGGCCGACGCCGCAGCCCTGCTCGACGCGGGCGCCTCGTACTTCTTCCAGCTGCGCGCAGTGGGCGGCGCCGTCGCCGATGTTCCGGCCGAGGCGACGGCATACGGCTGGCGGGGCGCGAACTTCTCGGTGGCGGCGTTCGGAACGCGATCGTCGGGTCTCGACGAGTGGTGGCGGCGCCTCGAGCCGCACTTCGAGGGCCTGTACCTCAGCTTCGAGACCGACACGGGGCCCGACGCGCTCGCCCGGGCCTTCCCGGCGGGGCACCTCGCGCGCCTGCGCGAGCTCAAGCGGCGCTACGACCCGAGCGGTCTTTTCCGCGACAACTTCTTCATCGCACCCACCGCTTCCGAGCGCGCCGCCTGAATTGGGAATAGCTACTCAGCTCGCTGAGTTGGGAAGGAGTATTCAGCCCTTCTGGGCGCCGCACTCGATCTGACAGGACGACCGATGAACCGCATCGCACGCACGCTGCCCAGGGCAGCCTCGTACTGGACGGCCGCGGCCGTCGCCGCCATCGCCCTCTGGACCAGCGGCGCGCCCAGCACCACCTACCCGCTCTACGAGTCGCAGTGGCACGTCACCACGGCCGTGACCAACGCGGTGTTCGCGGTCTACCCGGCAGCGCTCGTCGTCGTGCTGCTCGTCTTCGGCGACCTCGCCGACCACATCGGCCGTCGCGCAGCGATCCTGCTCGGCCTCGCGGCGATGCTCGTCGGCACCCTGCTGTTCGCGCTCGCGCCGAACATCGGCATCGTCTTCGTCGGCCGCGTGTTCATGGGCGTCGGCGTGGGCCTCGCGCTCAGCCCCGCCTCCGCGGCGGTGCTCGAGTTCAGCCGGGCGGGGCGCGAGCGCGCCGCCGGCTCCGTGACCACGGCGGCGACCGCGCTGGGCCTCGCCCTCGCCACGCTCATCGGCGGCGCCCTGATCCAATACGCGCCGTACCCGCTGCACCTCGACTTCTGGGTGCTCACCGTCGTGATCGCCGCCGTCGCCGCGATGGTCTGGTTCATGCCGCGCCACACCCGCGACGAGGCCAGGGGCGCATGGCGCCCGCGCGGCGTCGCCGTGGCCCCCGGCATCCGCCTGATGTACCTCGTCGCCGCGCTCTCGATGAGCACCGCGTACATGTTCGGCGCCATCATCCTGAGCCTCGGCGCGACGATCGCCGAGCAGATCACGCACGCGACGAACGTGCTCGAGGTCGGTGCGATCATGGCCGTCATGTCGGTGTTCATCGGCGCGACCGCGCTCGCGACGCGCGCCGTCAGGCCGCGCAACTCGATCTCGATCGGGGCGGTCGTGACGCTTGCTGCCTTCGCGCTGCTGCTCGACGCGGCCTACACCGGCTCCCTGCCCGTGTTCGTCGCCACGACGATCGTCGCCGGCTCGGGCTACGCGCTCATGTTCTCGGGCGCGCTGGCGCTGATCGGCCAGAACGCCCCCGCGCACCACCGCGCCGGCACCATCTCGGCCGTGTATCTCGTGGCCTACCTGATGCAGGGCGCCACGGCCGTCGCACTCGGGTTCATCGCGACCGGCGGCGGCCTGCGCAGCGCGCTCGACGTCGGCGCCATCGGGGTGGGCGTGTTCGCCATCGGCTCGCTCGTGACTGCGCAGGTGCTGCGCGCGCGGCAGAATGCTGCGGAATCACGCACCGCTGCGACCGCGCACACGGCTTCCATCGCCTTCGAGGAGTGACCATGCCCGACCTGACCGCGACCACGCACGAGCCCGAGCTCGACCCGGTGGACGCCCGGGAGTACCAGGCACTGTGCTCGATCTCGCGCACCGTCGACATCCTCGGGCCGCGCTGGAACTTCCAGATCATTCGCGAGGCGCTCGCGGGGATCACGCGCTTCACCGACTTCCGCGAGATGCTCGGCGTCTCTCCCGACATCCTGAGCGCGCGGCTCAGCTCGCTGGTGGACGCCGGCGTTCTCGAGCGGCGGAAGTACCACGCCCCCGGCGAGCGCGCCCGCGACGAGTATGTGCTGACGCAGGCCGGCCGCGAGCTCGACATCGTCATCTCGGCGCTGCGGGACTGGGGCGACCGGCACGCGCCGGGCGAGTTCGGGCCGATCAGCCGGCGCATCCGACGCAGCGACGAGACCCCGGTGCACGTGGCCTACGTCGACGATGCCGGGCGCGAGGTGCCCGCGGAGGACGTGGTCGCGCTGCCGGTCGAGTCGACTCCGGCGGTGAGGTTCTACGCGCGGCGCAGGGAGCTTGTGGAGCGCGCGGCGGCGACGCGCTAGGGGGATCGCGGTCCGAGCCGAGCCGTCGGGGGCTCGCCGCCGGGCAGCGGCTTTCGTAATAATTCAAGATGATCTGGAATACAGAGCAATTCCATGCGCTTGCATGCATCAGACGGGGCATCCGCCTCGGCCATCCGATTCTCTAGGAGTACGAGAGCCATGACCGACACCATCGACATCCCCGGCTACCGCGCCGGCACCTGGGTCGTCGACCCGACCCACACCGAAGTGGGCTTCAGCGTCCGCCACCTCATGATCGCGAAGGTGCGCGGCAAGTTCGAGAAGTTCGAGGCGACCTTCGTCACCGGCGAGAACCCGCTCGAGTCGTCCGTCACCGCGAAGGCCGAGGTCGCCTCGATCAACACCGGCGAGCCGAACCGCGACGGCCACCTGCGCACCGGCGACTTCTTCGAGGCCGACAAATTCCCCTACATCGAGTTCGTCTCGACCGGCGTGCGCGTCGACGGCGGCGACTTCAAGATCGACGGCGACCTCACCATCAAGGGCACGACCAAGCCGGTCACCTTCGACTTCGAGTTCGCGGGCTTCCAGTCCGACCCGTACGGCAACTACAAGGCCGGCGGCACCGCGACCACCAAGATCAAGCGCGAGGACTGGGGCCTCACCTACAACGCCGCGCTCGAGGGCGGCGGCGTGCTGATCGGCTCCGACGTCACGATCACGATCGAGATCGAGGCGGCGCTGCAGGCGTAACGCCCCCGCTCGCTTGGGCCACCAGCTTCCGGCGTGCGCTACTCGGATCCGAGTAGCGGAACGCGGAAGCTGGTGGCCCTACGCATAGGCGGCTCAGCCGAGGGCGTTGACGCCGAGGGAGAAGTCGAAGTTCCCGACGCCATGTCGGGCCAGCCCCATCGTCAGCACGCCCGCGCCCTCGAGCCAGTGCGCCATGCTCAGACCGCCGGTGTCACGCGGGCGCAGCCCGATGCTCTCGATGAACGCAGACACCCGGGCCTTCGCTGCCGCGTCGTCGCCCGCGATGAACACCTCGGCCGAGCCGCCGTGCGCGAGCACATGGCGGAACAGGGTGTTGAACCCCTTCACGACCCGGGCGCTCGCCGGCGCGGCATCGGCCACCAGCTGGGCGATCGAGGTGGTGTGCGGCACCGCCAGCCCGGTGCCGGTCGCGTCGAAGGGGTTGGTGATGTCCACGACAGTCTTCCCTGCCAGCGCGTCCCCGAACTCGCGAACGACGGGAACGGCCGCCTCGAACAGCACGGCGAGGATGACGATGTCGCCGGCCGGAGCGGCGCCCCACGCGCCGCTCGTCGTGCCGCCGCCCAGGGATGCCGCCAGCGTCGCCGCCTTGGCCGCGTCGCGGCCGATCACCTCGACCCTGTTGCCGCCCGCCACGGCGAGCGCGCCGATGGTGCGGGCCATGTTCCCCGTGCCGATGATGCTGATGGTTCTCATGTGGTTCTCCTTCGTGTCGTGCCGGTCAGCTGCCGATCGGGTGCCGGTCACAGGGCGGTGGTGCCGCCGTCGGCGACGAGCTCGAGGCCGTTGACATAGCTCGAGTCATCCGAGGCGAGGAACAGGGCGACGTTGGCGATCTCCTCCGGCCGGCCCATCGCGCCACGCGGAATGAGGGACTCGAACGCCGCCTTCGTGGCCTCGTCGAACAGCTCCTCCTGCTTGGCGGTGGCGACCTGGCCCGGCGTCAGCACGTTGACCCGGATCTTCCGGTCGCGCAGCTCATTGAGCCAGACCCGAGCCCAGGCCTGCTGAACGGCCTTGCTGCCGGCGTAGAGACTCCACCCCGGGAAGGCGCCGAGCGAGGCGTTCGAGCCGGTCATGAAGACCGAGGCCCCGTCTGCCAGCAGCGGCAGCGCCTTCTGCACGGTGAAGAGCGTGCCGCGGGCGTTGAGCCCGAACCAGGTGTCGAACTGCGCCGGCGTGATCTCCCCGAGGGGTGCCGCCTCGCCGCCGCCTGCGCTGGCCCACAGCACGTCGATCGCGCCCTTCTCGCGCGCGACGATCGCATACAGGCGATCGAGGTCGTCGAGATCCGCGGCGTCGCCCCGCACGCCGGTGACGTTGCGGCCGATCTGCTTCACGGCCTCGTCCAGCGCGTCCTGACGGCGTCCCGTGATGAAGACGTACGCGCCCTCGTCGACGAACAGCTTCGCTCCGGCCAGCGCCATGCCGCTGGTGCCGCCGGTGATGACCGCGACCTTGCCGTCGAGCTTTCCCATGTTGCTCCTTCGAGTCGGTGGTGCCGTGCGCACCAGGCGTCGATGTTAGGTACACCGATCTGTGTGCTTACGCTAACAGACTAAGTACACCGTTCCGTACCAGGTCGCGTACCATGGGCCCATGACGGAATTGCAGAAGGGGCCGCAGGGCCTTCGCCGCGGGCGGGGCGCCCGCGAGCGCATCCTCAGCGCCTCACGGCAGCTGTTCCGCGATCAGGGCATCGCGGGCACCGGCATGGACCAGCTCTGCGCGACGGCCGAGGTGTCGAAGCGCACGCTGTACCAGCACTTCGCCGGCAAGGACGAGCTCGTCACCGAGTGCCTGCGCCAGTTCGACCCCACCGTGCTCGCGCACGTGTTCGACCGCGTCGACCTCAGCCCCCGCGAAAAGCTGCTCGCCGCCTTCGACATCCCCGCGGACAACCCGATGTGCCCCTACATCTCGACCGCCGTCGAGCTGCACGACCCGGGCCATCCCGCCGCCCAATACGCGTCCGAGTACAAGAGGGCCGTCGCTGCGCGCTTCACGGTCGCCGCCCGCGAAGCCGGCGCCCCCGACCCTGAGGGCCTCGGTGAGCAGCTCGCGCTGCTGCTCGACGGCGGGGCGGCCCGCAGCCGCGTGCTGAACTCCGACGCCTTTCCCACGGCCGCATCCATCGCCGCTGTGCTCATCGACAACGCCATCCCCGAGACGGTCGGGCGTTGAATCCGGGACTCGGATATTGACAGCGAAACTTGCAAGGTAGGCTTACTATATTGAGGTGAGCAACCCCACCGACCCCGAGACGCTCGCCGACAGCATCTCCGACATGCTCGCCTCGCTGCGCCGCGCGATGCGCAGCGGCCGCCAGATCGGCGACCTGCCCCCGCGGCACGAGGCAGCACTCGCCTGGCTGCGCCGCAAGCGCCAGCTGACCACCGCTCAGCTCGCCCGCTTCGAGCAGATCACCCCCCAGTCGATGGGCGTGGTCGTCGCCGAGCTCGTCGAGCGCGGCCTGGTGGTGAAGACGAAGGACCCGGAAGACGGTCGACGCGAGCTGCTCACGCTGACGGATGCCGGCGCGGCGACCGTGAACCGCACCGACGAGGCGCGCCACGCCGACCTCATCGAGCTGCTCGCCACCCGGCTCACCGAGGCCGAGCGCGACACCGTCGCCCGAGGCCTCGCCGTGCTCATGAAGATCGAAGAGGACCAGAAGTGACCGACGCCCCCGCAGCCCCCGGCCGGTTCACCTGGCGCTTCGTCACGCCCGTGCTCATCGGGCCCGTGCTCAACCCGATCAACACGAGCATGATCGCCGTCGCGCTCGTGCCCATCAGCCACGATCTCCACGTCGCGACGTCGACCGTCGTGTGGCTCGTCGCCGGACTCTACCTCGCGAGCGCGATCGCGCAGCCGACCATGGGCAAGCTCGCCGACGTCTTCGGGCCGAAGCGGGTCTACCTCGTCGGGCTCGTCGTCGTGCTGGTCGCCGGCTTCCTGCCGAACATCTGGCACGACTTCAGTGCGGTGCTGATCTCGCGCATTCTCATCGGCATCGGCACCTCGGCCGCCTATCCGTCTGCGATGTCGCTGATCCGCGACCAGAGCGCGCGCCTCGATCGCCAGACCCCGCCCGCGCTGCTCTCCGGCCTCTCGATCGCGAGTCAGACCGTCGCGGCGGTCGGCCCCGTGCTCGGCGGCGTGCTGATCGAGTTCTTCGGCTGGCAGTCGATCTTCCTCGTCAACATCCCGCTCGCCGCCATCGCGCTCGTGACGACGATCGTCTGGGTGCCGTCTGACGCGACCCGACCGCAGCGCCCCGGGCCCAAGCCCACCCTGCGCGACGTCGACCCGATCGGCATCGTGCTGTTCGCCGGCGCGCTCGCCTCGCTGCTCGTCTTCCTGCTCGACCTCAAGCTCTCGATGCTCTGGCTCGTCGGCGTGACCCTTGTGCTCGTGGCGGCACTCCTGTGGTGGTCGCTGCGCAGCAGGCATCCGTTCATCGACCTGCGCATGCTGCGGCGCAACGGCGCGCTCAGCCGCACCTACCTGCGCATGCTGCTCATCTACTTCGGCGCCTACACGATGATGTACGGCTTCAGCCAGTGGGTGCAGGGTTCGGCCGGGTACTCGGCAGATCAGGCCGGCTTCATCCAGCTGCCGACGGCCGTGCTCGCGGCGCTGACCTCGATCACCGTCGCGAAGAACCGGCGGCTGCGACTGCCCCTCGTGCTCTCCGGCCTCATCCCGTTCTTCGGCGGCATCCTGCTGATCTTCCTGCATGCCGCGAGCCCGCTCGTGCTGCTGCTCGTCGTCGCCGCCATCTTCGGCGTGCCCCAGGGGCTCGCCTCGGTCAGCAATCAGCAGGCGCTCTATCGGCAGGCGCCGGGCGACCAGCTCGGCACCGCGTCGGGCCTCTCGCGCACCGCCGTGTACCTCGGCTCGATCCTCTCGTCGGCCGCGATCGGGCTCGCCTTCCCGCATGCGCCGACGGATGCCGGACTGCACGGCCTCGGCATCGCGATCGCCGTCATCGTGGGGCTCGCGGCCCTGCTCGCCCTCGTCGACCCGGCGCTGCGCACGCGCAAGGACGGCTCAGAGCG
Source organism: Gryllotalpicola sp. CP2-P1 (assembly GCF_057512245.1). Taxonomy (NCBI): domain Bacteria; kingdom Bacillati; phylum Actinomycetota; class Actinomycetes; order Micrococcales; family Microbacteriaceae; genus Gryllotalpicola; species Gryllotalpicola sp. CP2-P1. The sequence continues at coordinate 1,603 of NZ_JBLRDT010000106.1, read as the reverse complement.
TGTGGGTGGCGGCCTGAAGTCCGAGTGACGACAGGGCGACGAGCACCCACAGGCTCGCGCCGAGCACCAGCGGGCGCAGCCCGGCCTGCCTGAGCACGCCCACGCGGGTGCCGAGGCCGATGCCGGCGAGCGCGACCGTGATCATGAAGGTGGCGAGTTGGCTGAGATACGGATGCCACGCCTGCGGGATCACCCCGAGGGTATCGACCAGCACCGCGACGAGGAACCACACCAGGAACATCGGCACGACCTTGTTCCACGAGATGCGGCCGGGGGGCTCTTCTGCCGCGGCGCCGGCGGCCGCGGCATCCGCCCGCACCTCCTGGCGCCGCTTGTACAGGGCCAGCGCGACCGTGATCGGCACGATCATGAGCGTGCGCGTGAGCTTCACGACGATGCCGTACGCGCCCGCCGCGGCGCTGAAGCTGAACGACGCCGCGACGACCGATGAGGTGTCGTTGATCGCCGTGCCCGCCCACAGGCCGAAGGAGTGGTCGCTCATGCCGAGGGCGCGCCCGATGAACGGGAACGTGACGACGGCGATCACGTTGAACGTGAAGATCGTGCCGATCGCGTAGGCGACGTCTGAGGACTTGGCGCGGATGACCGACTGGGTCGCGGCGATGGCGGATGCCCCGCAGATCCCCGTTCCCACGCCGATCAGCGTGCGCACGTCGCCGTCGAGGCCGAGCGCACGCCCGATCAGCCACGCGCCGAGCAACGCGATCGCGAGGGTGCCAAGCATCACGGGCAGCGAGTGCCAGCCGGTGCGCAGCACCTCGACGATCGAGAGCCCGGTTCCGAAGACCACCACAGAGGCCTGCAGCACGTACTTGCCCGACCAGGCCGCTCCGGCGTCCGTCATCGTGCCCGGCTTCAGGAACGCGGCGAGCACGGCGCCGATCACGATTCCGAACACGGGCGCTCCGACGACGGGGACGAGGGCGCCGAGCCCTGTGGCGACCAGCGCGATCGCGACGCAGAGGCCGAGCCCGGGCAGCCGCTTCTTCATCACGGCCAGGCTACCCGGCAGCCCGAGGCCCCTGTCCGATTCCCGCCACTCAGCGCGCGCCACTCCACGGATGATGGAGGGGTGAGCACGCCATTGGACCCCGAGGTCGCCTACCGCGCGGCATCCGGCCGCGACCCGCGCTTCGACGGGCGCTTCTTCCTCGGCGTCACCACGACGGGCATCTATTGCCGGCCATCGTGCCCGGCGCGCAAGCCCCTGCGTCGCAACGCCGTGTTCTTCCCCACGGCAGCCGCGGCCGTCGCGGCGGGCTTTCGCGCGTGCAAGCGCTGCCGGCCCGATTCGCTCCCCGGCTCGCGGCACTGGGATGCGAGCGGGGACCTCGCCGCCCGAGCCGTGCGAGCGATTCGCGACGGGGTCGTCGACGAGTTGGGGGTTGCCGGGCTGGCGCGGCGGCTGACGGTGAGCGAGCGGCACCTGCACCGCGTGCTCGTCGCCGAGGTCGGCGCGTCCCCTCTGCAGCTCAATCGCACGCGCCGCGCGCACACGGCACGCACGCTGATCGAGCAGACCTCGCTGTCGCTCACCGACATCGCGTTCGCGGCGGGCTTCGGCAGCGTGCGCCAGTTCAAC
>NZ_JBLRDT010000105.1:0-9455 GCF_057512245.1 Gryllotalpicola sp. CP2-P1 | reverse complement strand
CGACGATCGGCGCGTCGATGCCGGCCGCCCGCAGCTCGAGCGCCTCTTCGATGACGGCGACGCCCAGCCAGTCCGCGCCGCCCGCGAGCGCCGCGCGGGCCACCGGAACGGCGCCGTGCCCGTAGGCGTTCGCCTTCACGACGGCGATGAAGTGCTCCGTGCCGAATCGTTCCCGCAGGGCGCGCACGTTCGAGGTGATCGCCTCGAGATCGATGAGCGCCTCGTGGAAGCCGATCGCGCCGCGGGCCGCCCGGTCAGACATCCGTCACCCCTGCGCCCGTGCCCGTGGCCCCGTCGCCCTCGGCGACGACGAAGGCTGCCGCCACCCCGCCGTCGTGCGTGAGCGACAGGTGCAGCCGCTTCACGCCGTGCGCGGCGACCACGTCGGCGACCCCGCCGTGCAGGCGGAACCCGGGGTCGCCGTGCTCATCGGGCACGATCTCGATGTCGGTCCAGACCAGGCCGTCCGAGCGCCCGAGCGCCTTGATCAGCGCTTCCTTCGCGGCGAAGCGGGCGGCGAGCGAATCCGACCCCAGGCCGCGTTCGCTCTCGGCGAACAGCCGCTCGATCAGGCGCGGGGTGCGCTCGAGCTGTCGGGCGAAGCGCTCGAGCCCGACGACGTCCACGCCGATTCCCGTGATCATGAGGTCTGCGTCTGCGCCGCTACTCGACCGTCACGGACTTGGCGAGGTTGCGCGGCTGGTCGACATCGAGGCCCTTCGCGGTCGCCAGCTCCATCGCGAAGATCTGCAGCGGCACGACCGCGATCAGCGGCTCGAAGAACTTGCCCGCGAGGGGAAGGGCGATCACCTCGTCGGCGAACGGCAGCACTGCGGCATCCGCCTGCTCGGCCACCGCGATGACGCGCGCGCCGCGCGCCCGGATCTCCTGGATGTTCGAGATCACCTTGCGGTGCATCTCTTCGGAGTGCCGCGGACTCGGCACGAGGACGAACACCGGCAGACCCGGCTCGATCAGGGCGATCGGGCCGTGCTTGAGCTCGCCGGCCGCGAAGCCCTCGGCATGGATGTACGCGAGCTCCTTGAGCTTGAGAGCACCCTCGAGCGCGATCGGGTAGCCGACGTGGCGGCCGAGGAAGAGCACGGCAGAAGCGGTGCCCATCCAGTGCGCGAGCTCGGCGATGCGCTCGTGCTCGCCGGTCGCGAACCGGATCTTCTCGGGAACGGCGACGAGCTCCTCGATCAGCTCGCGGCGCGCCGCCTCGTCGAGCGTGCCCTTGACCCGGGCGAGCTGAAGGCCGAGCAGGTACAGCGCCGTGATCTGCGCCACGAACGCCTTCGTCGACGCGACGGCGACCTCCGGGCCGGCGTGGGTGTACAGCGCGGCATCCGATTCGCGCGGAATCGTCGCCCCCTGCGTGTTGCAGATCGAGATCGTGCGCGCGCCGAGCTCACGGGCGTACTTGACCGCCATCAGGGTGTCCATCGTCTCGCCGGACTGACTGATCGAGACGACCAGCGTGTTCGGCCCGACGATCGGATCGCGGTAGCGGAACTCGTGCGCGAGCTGCACATCGACGGGCACGCGCGCCCAGGCCTCGATCGCGTAGGTGCCGACCTGGCCCGCATACGCCGCGGTGCCGGCCGCGACCACGATGATGCGGTCGACCTCGCGCAGCACCTCGTCGCCGAGGGCCTCGAGCTCGGGAACCTTGACGTCGCCCTCGTGGATGCGCTCGCGCAGGGTGTTGGCGACCGCGTCGGGCTCTTCGGTGATCTCCTTCAGCATGAAGCTCGACCAGCCGCCCTTCTCGGCGGCCGACGCGTCCCACTGCACCTCGAACGGCTCGAACGGCACCGCGTTCCCGTCGAAGTCGGTCACCTCGACGGAGTCGGGCGTGATGACCACCATCTCGTCCTGACCGATCGCCACGGCGCGGCGGGTGAACTCGATGAACGCGGCGACGTCGCTGCCGAGGAAGTTCTCGCCCTCGCCGAGGCCGATCACGAGCGGCGAGTTGCGGCGGGCGGCGACGACGACGCCGGGGGCGTCCTCGTGCACGGCGAGCAGGGTGAAGGCCCCGTTCAGCCGCTTCAGCACCGTGCGGAACGCCGCGCGCAGGTCGTGGGTGCGCGCGTACTCGACGCCGAGCAGCTTGGCGGCGACCTCGGTATCGGTCTCGGAGTCGAAGACGACGCCCTGCTCGAGCAGCTCGGTCTTCAGATCGTGGAAGTTCTCGATGATGCCGTTGTGGATGAGGGCGAGCTTGCCGTCGTCACCCAGGTGCGGGTGCGCGTTCTGGTCGGTCGGGCCGCCGTGCGTCGCCCAGCGCGTGTGGCCGATGCCGGTTCCGCCGGTCGCCAGGGGGTGCTGTGCCAGCTCGTCCTGCAAGGCCCCGAGCTTGCCCGCCTTCTTGGCGGTGTGCAGGCCGCCGTCGGCGCCGATCACGGCGACGCCCGCCGAGTCGTAGCCGCGGTACTCGAGCCGCTTCAGCCCGCCGAGCAGAACGCCGACCGAGTCACGCGTGCCGACGTATCCGACGATTCCACACATGCGGGCCAGTCTAGAAGGGCGCGACTGGGCGTTCGCGCCCGAGCGCCTCCCTAGAATTGGGCATCATGACCGACAACGGCGCCGCCGCCACGGGCGCACTGACGCCGTTCGTCGAGCTCGACCGCGCCGACTGGTCGGAACTCGCCCGCAGCACGCCCCAGCCGCTCACCGAGACCGAGGTCGTGCAGCTGCGCGGGCTCGGCGATCTGCTCGACATGCGCGAGGTGGCCGAGGTCTACGTTCCGCTCTCGCGTCTGCTCAACCTGTATGCCGCCGGCACGCAGGCGCTGCATCGCGCGACCAGCGACTTCCTCGGCGAGCGCGCGGCGCGCACGCCGTTCGTGATCGGCGTCGCGGGCTCCGTGGCCGTCGGCAAGTCGACGGTCTCGCGGCTGCTGCGCGAGCTGCTCAGCCGGTGGGACAACACGCCACGGGTCGAGCTAATCACGACCGACGGATTCCTGTACCCGAACGCCGAGCTCGAGCGGCGCGGCCTCATGGGCCGCAAGGGCTTCCCCGAGTCCTACGACCGGCGCGCGCTCATGCGCTTCGTCACCGATGTGAAGTCGGGCGTCCCCGAGGTACGCGCGCCCTTCTACTCGCACCTCAGCTACGACATCGTGCCGGATGCCCAGGTGATCGTGCGCCAGCCCGACATCCTCATCGTCGAAGGCCTCAATGTGCTGCAATCGCCCGCAGCCGGCAGCCTCGCCATCAGCGACCTGTTCGACTTCTCCGTCTACGTCGACGCGGCCACGAGTTCGATCGAGCGGTGGTACGTCGAGCGCTTCCTCAAGCTGCAGCAGGGCGCCTTCGCGAACCCGCAGTCCTACTTCCACCGCTATGCCGACCTCAGCGAGGACCAGGCGGTCGCCGTCGCGCACGAGATCTGGAAGTCGATCAACGAGCCGAACCTCATCCAGAACGTCCGCCCGACGCGCAGCCGCGCGAAGCTGGTGCTGCGCAAGGGGCCGGAGCACAAGGTCTCATCGGTGCTTCTCCGCAAGCTCTGAACCTGCCCGTGCCAAGGTGTACTCGTGGCCGAGTTGAGTCCCCTGCACGAGCGCGTCGATGCGCCGCAGCGGCTCGCGCTGCCCATCCACCCCGACATCGCCGCCTGGCGCCCGCTCACCCCTGACGACCTCGACGAGCTCACCGCGCTGCAGCAGGCCGCCGACGCCGTCGACCACCCCAGCTGGACGACACCGCGCGAAGACCTGCTCGAAGAGCTGACCCACAGCTACATCGACCTCGCCCATGACTCGCTCGCCGGCCTGTCGGCAGACGGCCGCATCGTCGCGTGGGGGCTCAACGTGATGCCGCCGGGCGCCGAGACCGTGGTCAGGGTGTTCCTGCACGGCACGACGCACCCCGAGGTGCGCGGAGCCGGTATCGGCCGGCAGCTGCTGCAGTGGCAGCGCGGTCGCGCGCAGCAGATGCTGAAGAGCTGCGACCTGCCGCTGCGCGGGTGGATCCTGCAGTACCTCTCCGCGAGCAATGTCGCCGGCATCCGGCTCGCCGAGCTGCTCGGCTTCCACGCCGCGCGCTACTTCGCAACGCTGACGCGCGATCTCTCGCAGCCGCTGCCCGTGGTGCCCGCACCGCCCGGCGTCGCGATCGTGCCGTGGTCCGACGAGCTGTCGGCCGACGTGCTCGCGGCGAAGAACGAGGCGTTCCGCGACCACTGGGGCAGCCAGCCGACCTCGGGCGAGCAGTGGGCGAAGATCGCCGGGGGCGAGTTCTTCCGCCCCGAGCTGTCGTTCATCGCCCTCGCCGATGACGAGCACACGGTCGCCGGGCTCGTCGTCACGAGCGTTCTCGAGCACGACTGGCCGCACCAGGGCTACACGAGCTCATACGTCGGGCTGGTGGGGGTGCGGCGCGCGTGGCGGGGCCGCGGCATCGCCCCCGCGCTGCTCGCGCGCACGCTCGAGGCCACCGTCGCCGCCGGTCTGGAGCGCGTCGTGCTCGATGTCGACACCGAGAACCCCTCGGGTGCCGTCGACCTCTACACGAGCCTCGGCTTCGTGCCTGACGACAGCCGCGAGGTCGCGATGCTGCTCGCCTACTGACGCGCGACCACGCGGGTCGACTCGGCGAAGCCGACGCGGGTCGATTCGGCGAAGCCGAATGGAGACCCCGACGACCCCTAGACCGCCAGCTCGGCCTTCACGACGTCGGCGAGCTTCTGCGCATATGCCAACGCGGTGTCGTCATCGGCCGCCTCGACCATGACCCGGATCATCGGCTCGGTGCCGCTCGGGCGCAGCACGACACGTCCCGTGTCGCCGAGCTCGGCGTCGACCTCAGCGACCGCGCGCGCGATCACCTCGTTGCCCGCGAGCCCGTCGCGGTCGACGCCGCGCACGTTGACGAGTTCCTGGGGGAACACCTTCATGACGGAGGCCAGCTCTGCGAGCGTCTTGCCCGTGCGCGCCATCTCAGACAGCAGGGTGAGGCCGGTGAGGGCGCCGTCACCCGTCGTGGCGAACTCGGAGAGGATGACGTGCCCCGACTGCTCGCCGCCGACGGAGTAGCCCTCTTCGTTGATCTTCTCGAGCACATAGCGGTCGCCGACAGCGGTCGTCACGACTTCGATGCCGTGCTCTGCCATGCAGCGGTGCAGGCCGAGATTGCTCATCACGGTGGCCACGAGCGTGTTCTTCGCGAGCTTGCCGCGGTCCTTCAGCGACAGGGCGAGGATCGCCATGATCTGGTCGCCCGTGACCTCGTTGCCGTTCGCGTCGACCGCGAGGCAGCGGTCGGCGTCGCCGTCGTGCGCGATGCCGACGTCGGCGCCCGCGTCGAGAACGGCGCGCTTGAGGTTGTCGATGTGCGTCGAGCCGACGCCGTCGTTGATGTTGAGGCCATCGGGGTCGGCGCCGATGAGGGTCACCTTGGCGCCGGCGAGCGCGAATGCCTCGGGGGATGTCCCGGCGGCGGCGCCGTTCGCCGTGTCGAGCACGACGTGGATCCCGTCGAGCCGATGCGGCAGCGACTCGATGAGGTGCACCACATAGCGGTCCTCGGCGTCCGCGAAGCGGCGGATGCGGCCGACGTCGCCCCCGGTCGGCGTCCACTTCGGCTGCGTGAGGGCCGCCTCGATGCGGTCCTCGACGACGTCGGGCAGCTTGGTGCCGCCACGGGCGAAGATCTTGATGCCGTTGTCGGGCGCGGGGTTGTGCGATGCCGAGATCATGACGCCGAAGTCGGCACCGATGTCGGCAATGAGATAGGCCGCCGCGGGGGTCGGGATCACTCCGGCGTCGAGCACGTCGACGCCGGACGAGGCCAACCCGGCCGCGACGGCCGAGACGAGGAATTCGCCGGAGATGCGGGGGTCGCGTGCGACCACCGCGGTGGGGCGCTTGCCTGCAGCGCGCCGGGCATCGGCCTCACGGCCGGTGCCCAGCACGATCGCCGCCGCCTGTGCGACTCTCAGAGCCAGTTCGGCAGTGAGAACGTCGCCGTTCGCGAGACCGCGAACACCATCGGTTCCGAAGAGGCGGGGCATTGCAGGGCGCCTACGGTTCTCGCGCGCTTAGCGCTTCGAGAACTGCGAGGCCTTGCGGGCCTTCTTGAGACCGGCCTTCTTGCGCTCGGTGACGCGCGCGTCGCGCGTCAGGAAGCCGGCCTTCTTGAGGGTGGCGCGGTTGTTCTCGCGGTCGATCTCGTTCAGCGCGCGAGCGATGGCGAGGCGCAGGGCGCCCGCCTGGCCCGAGGGGCCGCCACCGGTGATGCGAGCGACGACGTCGTACGAGCCGACGAGGTCGAGCACCTTGAAGGGGTCGGTGATCAGCTGCTGGTGCAGCTTGTTGGGGAAGTAGTCCGCGAACTCGCGGCCGTTGACGGTGATGGTGCCGGCGCCGGGGATGAGGCGAACGCGCGCGATGGCCTCCTTGCGGCGACCCACTGCGGCACCCGGAACGCTCAGCACAGGGCGGGCGGCGACGGCGGCCTCGGCGGCCGGGGTCTCGGTCGTGAAGCTCTCGGGAGCCTCGTCGATCTGGTCAGCGATCTTTGCCACTTGATTCAGTCCTTAGAAAGTCTTTGTTCCGGCGCGCTTACTGGGCGACCTGCGTGAAGGTGTACGGCTTGGGCTGCTGGGCCGCGTGCGGGTGGACGTCACCCGTGTAGACCTTGAGCTTGCCCAGCTGCTGACGGCCGAGCGAGTTCTTCGGCAGCATGCCGCGGATCGCCTTCTCGACGGCGCGGACCGGGTTCTTCTCGAGCAGCTCGGCGTAGCCGACGGCCTTGAGGCCGCCCGGGTAGCCGGAGTGACGGTAGGCCTTCTTCTGCAGGGCCTTCTGGCCGGTCAGAGCGACCTTGTCGGCGTTGATGATGATGACGAAGTCGCCCGTGTCGATGTGCGGGGCGAACGTCGGCTTGTTCTTGCCGCGGAGGATCGCGGCGGCGTGGCTGGCCAGACGGCCGAGAACCACATCGGTGGCGTCGATGACGACCCAGTCGCGCTGGATCTCGCCGGCCTTGGGGGTGTAGGTGCGCGTCACAGGAGTAACTGCTTTCTATCGGAGTTGGATGGTCGTGAATCCCGCTCCCTTAGGGTGTTCTGCCCGGATCGGGGAGAACACCACAGGTGGAGGGCTCAACTTCGGGTGCGTGCGCAGGCACACGGCACCAAAGATCTAGCCTACCGGAGCCGCGCCGCCCCGGCAAACCGGCGGGCGAGTGACGACGAGCCGGCGGCGGGCCGGCTGCGGGCGAACGCGAAAGCCAACTGTTCACCCTCCGTCCACCAGCGCGTGGGCCGGACGTTCACCGAGGGCGACGTGCGCCGATCTAGCTTGACGGCATGCACCGCCCACAGAGCGATCGCGTCGCAGGGCGCGGTCAGACCGTCGTCGCCGTGATCCCGGCGCGAGCGGGCTCGCGCGGCGTCCCCGAGAAGAACATCCAGCCGGTGGGCGGGGTTCCCCTCATCGCCCGCGCGGTCGCCGCGGCATCCGCCGCCGAGCTCATCGACGTGGTCGCCGTCTCGACCGACGGGGCGGCCATCGCAGCGGCGGCACGCGCGGCGGGTGCCGAGATCATCGACCGCCCGGCCGCCCTCGCGAGCGACACCGCGTCGAGCGAGGCCGCCCTGTTGCACGCCCTCGACGAGCTCGAGGCTCGCGGCATCCGCGCCGATGTCCTCGTCTTCATCCAGGCGACGAGCCCCTTCATCTCGCCTGCCGATCTCGACTTCGCGATCACCCGCATCCTCACCGACGAGAGCGACGTCGTGCTCGCCGCCGCCGAGTCGCACGCGTTCCTGTGGCGCATGACGGATGCCGGAGCGCAGGCCATCAACCACGACGCCTCGTTCCGGCCGCGCCGGCAGGACCGCGAGCCGCAGTACGTCGAGACGGGCGCGTTCTACGTCATGCGCGTCGAAGGCTTCCGCGCCGCGGCCTTCCGCTTCTTCGGCCGTATCGGCATCGCCGTCACCGACGAGCGGCACTCGCTCGAGATCGACACCCCCGATCAGCTCGCCCTCGCGGACGCGCTGGCCCGCCAGGAGCTCGCCCGCGACGGCGCCGGCTCCGGCACACCCGCCCTCACGACGAAAGGCCGCTCATGACCGTTCACATCGGCGAACACGCCATCGGCGAAGGCCGACCCGTCTACGTCATCGGCGAGATCGGGCTGAACCACAACGGCGACGTCGACATCGCCAAGCAGCTCATCGATGTCGCCGCGGATGCGGGCGCACAGGCCGTCAAGTTCCAGAAGCGCACGCCCGAGATCTCGACCCCCGAGCACATGAAGAACACGCCGCGCTCGACGCCGTGGGGCGACATGACGTACCTCGAGTACCGCTACCGCGTCGAGTTCACCCGCGAGCAGTACATCGAGATCGGCGATCACGCCACGATGCGCGGCCTCGACTGGTTCGCCTCGCCGTGGGATGTGCCGTCCGTCGACTTCCTCGAGGACCTGAACGTCTGCGCGTACAAGGTCGCCTCGGCCTCGGTCACCGACCTCGAACTGCTCGACGCGATGGCGGCGACCGGCAAGCCCGTCATCCTCTCGACCGGCATGTCGACCCTCGACGAGATCGACGCGGCCGTCGCGCGCTTCGACCGCGAGAAGCTCGTGCTGCTGCACGCGACGTCGACCTACCCGCTGCCCGCGGAGGAGGCGAACCTGCGCATGATCGGCTCGCTGGGCGCGCGCTACGCCGGCATTCCCGTGGGCTACTCGGGCCACGAGCCAGGCCTGCAGATCTCGATCGCGGCGGTCGCGCTCGGCGCCGTCGCCGTCGAGCGCCACATCACGCTCGACCGCACGATGTGGGGCTCCGACCACGCGGCATCCCTCGAGCCGCACGGCCTGCAGAACCTGGTGCGCGACATCCGCATCATCGAGCAGGCCATGGGCGACGGCGTGAAGCGCGTCTTCCCCGGCGAAGAGGCACCCAAGGCCAAGCTGCGGCGCGTCGGGGCGTAGCTTGCGCCGCATTCTCGGGGTCATCGATTCCGATTCCTACGCGAAGTGGGGCGCGTCGCTGCTCGCACAGCTCGGCCCGGGCTGGGCCGTCGAGCTCGTCGAGATCGAGTCGCGGCTCGCCGCGAGCGACGCGCAGCTCGCGTTCGCGCTCGCGGGCACGGGGTTCCGGGCGGATGCCGCACCGCGGGCATCCTTGCGCGAGATCGTCGAGCACCTCGCCCGCGGAGGCCACGACGCGGTCTTCGTCTCGACGAGCGGTGCCGTCTCTGAGGCGGTCATCACCGAGATCACACGGCGGGTGCACCCGCGGCCGGTCATCATGACGGGTCTGCCCGGCATCTCGATCCCCGCCAAATACAAGGGCGTCTTCCGGCGCGCCCAGGCCGACCTCTTCGTGCTGCACAGTCACCGCGAGCTGCGTGCGTACCGCGAGCTGTCCGAACGGCGCGCGGTCCCCCACAACTATGCCCTCGCGACGCTTCCGTTCCTCG
>NZ_JBLRDT010000104.1:0-9591 GCF_057512245.1 Gryllotalpicola sp. CP2-P1 | reverse complement strand
CGAGGCGCTGCGCGCCGGTGACCGGGTGTGGTTCCGCCACACGAAGTCGGGCGAGCTCGCCGAGCACGTCAACGAGTTCGCTCTGGTCGGCGACGGCGCCGTGGTCGGCTCGGTGCCGAGCTATCGCGGCGAGGGGAAGGCGTTCCTGTGACCGCGCCCTCCGCCGGTCGACTCGCCGCAGGCGAATGGAGACCCAAAGCCCTGCGCGCCCCGGAATGGCGCAACTGGTCGCGCACAGAATCCGTGCACCCCGTGCGCGTCGAGACCCCCGACTCGCCCGAGGCGGTGCAGCGCGCGGTGCAGGCGGCCGCCCGGCAGGGGCTCACCATCAAGGCGATCGGCGCCGGGCACTCCTTCACCGGCGTCGCCGTCGCCGAGGGCGTGCAGCTGCTGCTCGACAGGCTCTCCGGCGTCGTCGCCGTCGACGAGGCATCCGCCCGCGTCACCCTCGCCGCAGGCACACGGCTGTGGCAGCTGCCCAAGCTGCTCGCGCCCTACGGCCTCGCGCTGCAGAACATGGGCGACATCGACCGGCAGGCGATCGCCGGCGCGACGAGCACCGGCACGCACGGCACGGGCGGCTCGTTCGGTGGCCTCGCGACCCAGATCGTCGGCCTCACGCTCGTCACGGGCGACGGGCAGCTGCTGCGCATCACCGAGACCGAGAACGCCGAGCTGCTGCCTGCCGCGCGCGTCGGCCTCGGGGCGCTCGGCATCCTCGTCGATGTGACGATCCAGTGCGTCCCCGCGTTCACCCTGCACGCCGTCGAGCGGCCCGAGCCGCTGCCCGAGGTGCTCGACGGCTATCTCGAGCGGTCGGCCGGCTCAGACCACTTCGAGTTCTACTGGTTCCCGCACACCCGACTTGCGCTCACCAAGACCAACACGCGGCTGCCCGGCGATGCACCGCGCCGGCCGCTGAACCCGGTCGGTCGGTGGTTCGACGACGAGGTGACGGCGAACGGCCTCTACCGCGGGCTGTGCGCGCTCGCGATGCTCGCGCCCGCGATGATCCCGCGCGTCAACCGACTCGCCGGGCGACTCACCGGCGACCGCGAGTTCACGGACGCCTCGCCCAAGGTCTTCGTCACGAACCGCTCCGTGCGCTTCCGCGAGCTCGAATACGCGCTGCCGCGCGCTGCCGTTCCCGAGGCGCTGCGCGAGCTCGACAGGCTGATCGAGCGGCGCGGCTGGCGGATCTCCTTCCCGGTCGAGGTGCGGTCCGCGGCATCCGACGACACCTGGCTCTCGACCGCCTACGGGCGCGAGACGGGCTACATCGCCGTGCACCGCTACTACCGCGAGACCCGGGCGGATCAGCTCGAGTACTTCACCGAGGTCGAGAAGATCATGGTCGCAGCGGGCGGTCGCCCGCACTGGGGGAAGCTGCACACGCGCGATGCCGAGTTCTTCGCGGGCGCCTACCCCCGCTTCGGCGACTTCCTCGCGGTGCGCGATCGCCTCGATCCGGGCCGGCTGTTCCGCAATCCCTACCTCGACCGCGTTCTCGGGTAGCCGCAGCAGTGGCATCCTGACCACATGCCCTTCAAATCGCGCCACGCGAGCGTCTACATCGAGCGCGAGCCGGCCGACGTCTACGCCTACGCATCGGACCCCACCCACCTGCCCGAGTGGGCGGCAGGTCTCGCGGGGTCGATCGAGCTCGTCGACGGGCGCTGGGTCGCCGACCTCGCCATGGGGCGGATCGTCGTCGAGTTCGCGCCGCCCAACCCGTTCGGCGTGCTCGACCACTGGGTGACCGATTCCACCGGCGAGACCTACTACAACCCGATGCGCGTCGTCGCCGCGGGCGAGGGCAGCGAGGTCACGTTCTCGGTGCGGCGCCTCGCGGGCGAGAGCGACGCCGATCTCGATCACGACGCCGAGCTCGTGCAGGCCGACCTGGAGGCGCTGAAGCGCATCCTCGAAAGCTGAAATGTCGAGATCGGATGCCTCGCCGCGACCACCTCGCGAGTGAAAGGACCACACCCATGGCCAGATTCCTGATCCTGATCCACGGCGACGACGAGAAGTGGGGCGAGCGCACCGACGAGCAGCGCGCCGCGGTGGATGCCGCGCACCGCGCTTTCCAGCAGGCGGGAGGCGTCGTCGCCTCCGGCGAGCTCGACGACCCCGCCCTGGCGAAGACGATCCACGGGCGCGCGGGGGAGCGGGCCTTCGTCACAGACGGGCCCTTCGCCGAGTTCAAAGAGGTGCTCGGGGGCTACTACGAGATCGAGGCGGCCGACATCGACGAGGCTGTCGCCCGTGCGTCGACGCTGTACGAGACGAGCGAGCCGCACGTGCACATCGAGGTGCGCCCGCTCGTTCAGCACTGAGCGGGGCGTCGGCGTCCTGCCCCGACGTTTGCGTCCGCCGCGCTGGGCTCACGTGTCGGCGGGGGACGCAGAAGCGATGGCCAACGCTCAGAGCCGGCCCACCCAGTCGACGTGCAGCACCGCCTCGCCCGCCTCCTCGGAGGCGGCGACGTCGACCGTCGCGCGGATGCGCCAGTCATGGTCGCCCGCCGGGTCGTCGATCGTCTGCTCGACCTTCCACTCGGTGCCGCCTGCGTCGACCGAGAACAGCGCGGCCGAGCGCGACGCGGGCCCGGTGAGCACCTCGTCGTGGTCGGCGTAGTACGCGTCGAGGAAGGCGCCCCAGTCGACGTCGGGGTCGAGCTCGGCGAGTTCGTCGTCGCGCTCGAGGGCGGCGAGCTGCACGCGGCGGAAGAGCTCGTTGCGCACGAGGATCGTGAAGGCGCGCGTATTCGTCAGGATGCTGGGCGGCGCAGGCGGCACCACGGGGGTCTCGTCGGTCACGGTCGGGTTGACCAGCTCGGTCCATTCGTCGACCAGCGAGGAATCCACCTGGCGCACGAGCTCGCCGAGCCACTCGATGATGTCGAGCAGCTCGTCGGTCTTCGCCTCGTCGGGAACGGTCTGGCGGATCGCTCGGTACGCGTCCGACAGGTAGCGCAGCACCAGGCCCTCAGAGCGCGCGAGCTGGTAGTGCTGCACGAACTCGGCGAACGACATGGCCCGCTCGAACATGTCGCGCACGACCGACTTCGGCGACAGCGCGAAGTCACGCACCCACGGCTGGCTCGCGGCGAAGGTCTCGTAGGCCTGCGCGAGCAGCTCCTCGAGCGGCTTCGGCCAGGTCACCTCCTCGAGCAGCTCCATGCGCTCCTCGTACTCGATGCCCTCGCGCTTCATCGCGGCGACCGCCTCGCCGCGGGCGGCGAACTGCTGCTGCGCGAGGATGCCGCGCGGGTCGTCGAGCGTCGCCTCGATGACGCTCACGACGTCGAGCGCGTAGTGCCCCGTGCCGACTGAGCCCTCGCCGCCCTCGGGGTCGAGCAGCTCGATCGCCGCCAGCGCGAACGGCGACAGCGGCTGGTTGAGAGCGAAGTTCGGCTGCAGCTCGACGGTCAGGGATACCTGGCCCGAGGCATCCGACTGCACGATGCCCGACGTCACGAGCGTGCGGTAGATGCCGAGCGCCCGCCGCGCGAGCTCGTACTGCCGTGCACGCGGCTGGTGGTTCTCGAAGATCAGTCGCCGCATGTTGGCGAGCACGTCGCCGCCCCGGGCGATCACGTTGATCAGCATCGCCGCCGTGATCTCGAAGTGCGGCGTCAGGGGCTCGGGTTCGGCGGCGATCAGCCGGTCGAACGACCCCCTTCCCCACGTGACGAAGCCCGCGGCCGGCTTCTTGCGCACGACCTTCTTGAGCTTCTTCGGGTCGTCGCCCGCTTTGCGCAGAGCCGCGGCGTTCTCGATCTCGTGCTCGGGGGCTTCGACGACGACGGTGCCGGCGGTGTCGAACCCCGCGCGGCCCGCGCGCCCGGCGATCTGATGGAACTCGCGGGCGGTGAGCTGCCGCATGCGCGTGCCGTCGAACTTCGACAGCCCGGTCAGCAGCACCGAGCGAATGGGCACGTTGATGCCGACGCCCAGGGTGTCGGTGCCGCAGATGACCGGCAGCAGCCCGCGCTGGGCGAGCGTCTCGACCAGACGGCGGTAGCGGGGCAGCATGCCCGCGTGATGCACGCCGATGCCGGCGCGCACGAGCCGCGACAGCGTCTTGCCGAAGGCGGTCGTGAAGCGGAAGCCGCCGATCGCCTCCGCGATCTCATCCCGCCGCTCGCGCGAGGCGATGCGGGTGCTCGAGAGCGCCTGCGCGAGCTCGAGCGCGGCCGCCTGCGAGAAGTGCACGATGTAGATCGGCGCCTCGCGGGACTCGAGCAGCGACTCGACCGTCTCGTGCACGGGGGTGTCGACGTAGGAGTACGACAGCGGCACCGGCCGCGCGACACCCGTCACCTGCGCGACCTCGCGCCCGGTGCGCTCGCGCAGGTCGGCGACGATCGGCGTCACGTCGCCGAGGGTCGCCGACATGAGCACGAACTGCGCGCGGGGCAGTTCGAGCAGCGGCACCTGCCAGGCCCAGCCGCGGTCGGGGTCGGCGTAGTAGTGGAACTCGTCCATCACGACCTGGTCGACCGCGGCGTCGGCGCCCTGGCGCAGGGCCAGGTTCGCGAGGATCTCGGCCGTGCAGCACACGATCGGCGCATCGGCGTTCACCGAGCTGTCGCCCGTGACCATGCCGACATTCTCGGCGCCGAAGATCTCGACGAGTGCGAAGAACTTCTCGCTCACCAGGGCTTTGATGGGTGCGGTGTAGTAGCTGCGCTTTCCCTGCGCGAGGGATGCCGCATGGGCGGCGACCGCGACGAGCGACTTGCCCGTCCCGGTCGGCGTCGACAGCACGAGGTGCGCGCCGAGGAACAGCTCGAGCGCCGACTCCTCTTGCGCGGGGTAGAGCGTGAGCCCCCGTTCCTCCGCCCACCCCGAGAACGCCTCGAACATCGCGTCCGGGTCGTAGGGGCGCGGCAGGCGCTCGGGCAGGCTGGCAGGCATCCGCTCAATTCAACCTCATCGGCGCTCATGCGCCGGGCGTCGGTCCCGCTAACACACGCAATAGCCTGTGTATAGCCCACTGGGTAAATTTTCTTGGTGAATAGTTCACCGAGTAGCTTCATCTTCGGAAAGGAACGCACGTGCCCCTGACTGTCGTACGTCGCGAAAGCGAGCACCTCTACAGCCGTCAGCCCAAGACGGAAGCGGGATTGCGCGCCGTCGAGGCGCTGCTCGCGCTGCAGCGCGCCGAGACGATCGAGCTCGAGAACGCGCGCCGCGCCGCCCACCTGACCCGCAGCGAGTTCCAGGCGCTGCGCTACCTGCTGCAGGCCCAGCGCGACGAGCGCCCGATGGGCCCGAAGGACCTGGTCATCATGCTCGACCTGTCGCCCGCCGCGGTGACGAAGGTCGTCGACCGGCTCGTCGCGCTCGGCGATCTGCAGCGCACCGCTCACCCGCGCGATCGCCGCGCGATCTACCTGACCCCGACCGAGGCGGGGGCGGCGAAGATCAACGCGGCGTACGCGCCGTTCCACCAGACGCTCGTCGACGTGATCGACGGGCTCGACGAAGCCACCAACAACGCACTTCACGACGGCCTTCACGCCGTCGTCGAGCAGCTCACCCGGAACCATTCGGGCGAGCTGGCCACTGCCTGACTTCCGCACCCCACCCGCCGCGCCGCGAGCGCAGCGGAACGAGAGGACCCACCGTGACGACCTTCCTTGAAGCGCCGGGCGACCGGCGCGATGCCCAGGCCGCTGCCGCCGACGCGGCGGTGCCTGGCGCCGCCTGCCTGCAGTGGCGCGAGGTCGAGCCGGGCTTCTGGGCCGCCAGCGCCGACGGGAACTTCGGCGGAACGGTCGAGCGCGTCGGGAAGCGCTTTTGCGCTCGCGACGCACTGGGAACCGTGTTGGACGTGTTCGCGGATGCCGCGAGCGCGAGGCATCGGGTGGCGGAGCGCTTCGCGCAGACTCTGCCGGCCGCTGACAGGTGGGAGTGACCGACCATGACCGGTCTGGACAATCCGGAGAGCCGCGCGATGGTGATCGGCGGCCGGTACTCCGTGCGCGAGGCGCTCGGGCGCGGCGGCGCGGCGACCGTCTACCGCGCCGTCGACCTCAAGCTCGACCGCGAGGTGGCGCTCAAGGTCTTCGCCTCCGACGACATCACGGGAACCGACGAGGAACGCCGCGACCGCCGCACGCGCGAGATCTGCCTGCTGGCGCGCGTGAACCACCCCAATCTCGTGACCCTGTTCGACGCCGACTGGGACGCCGAGCACTCCGGCAACGGCTACCTCGTCATGGAGCTCGTGCGCGGCCTCACCCTGCGCCGCCGTCTCGACCTGCGCGGGCCCGAGCCGGAACTCGCCGCGCAGCTCGCGGTCGAACTCGGCGCGGCCCTCGCCTATCTGCACGCCGACGGCATCATCCACCGCGACCTGAAGCCCGAGAACATCCTGCTCGCGAACGGCCTCGGCGGGGCCGTCAGCACGAAGCTCGTGGACTTCGGCATCGCACAGCTGCTCGGCGACGAGCGGCTGACCTCCGACCGCAGCATCCTCGGCACGGCTGCGTATCTCGCGCCAGAGCAGGTCGCCGGCGAGGGGGCGGTGCCGGCGAGCGACATCTACGCGCTCGGCCTCGTGCTTCTCGAGTGCCTGACGGGCCGGCGCTCGTTCCCGGGCGGCGCCGTCGAGGCGGCGATCGCCCGCATGACGCAGAACCCGCCGCTGCCCGAGGGACTGCACCCCACGTGGCGCGCGCTGCTCACGGCGATGACCGCGCGCGACCCGGGCGAGCGACCGACCGCGGCGCAGCTCGCGCAGCTCGCGGCCGGCCTGCCGCGGGACGCCATCGCGGCGCCGGCCGTCGAGCTGCTGCCTGTCGCGTAGCGCGCGCCTTTCAGAAATGCAGGGCAGGATGCCCGCATGCTGAGGTTTGCGGAATGAGGGCCGGCGCGCCCGCGACGCACCTCGAGCGGCGCATCGATACGGCCGCCCACCGGATGCTCGGCGATGCTCCGGCCGCCGGCTGGCGCGCGGGGCTCATCGAGTTCCTCGTGTTCGGGGCGAAGCAGGCGTGGGCGTGCGTGTTCGGATTCCTCATGCTCGCGCTCATCCTCGCGGCGAAGTTCCTCGCCCCGCACGGCGTCGGGCCGGTCGCACACAACGACCTCGTGACGATCGGGGCGGTGCTGATCCAGCTCGGCATGGTGCTGTTCGGGCTCGAGACGCTGCGCGAGCTGCGGGTCATCATCCTCTTCCACGTCGTCGGCACTGTGATGGAGCTGTTCAAGACGGGCATTGGCGCCTGGCTGTACCCGGGCCCCGGCGTCCTGCACCTCGGCGCTGTGCCGCTCTACAGCGGCTTCATGTACGCGGCGGTCGGCTCGTACCTCGTGCGCGTCTACCGGCTCTTCGACCTGCGCTTCGCGCGCTACCCCTGGCGCTGGCTCACGGCGGTGATCGCCGGCGCCATCTATCTCAACTTCTTCACCCACCATTGGATCGTCGATCTGCGCTGGGTGCTGCTCGTCGCGGTGCTCGCCGCCTTCGGGCCGTGCGTGATGCACTTCCGCGTGTTCCGTCGCGGGTTCCGGATGCCCCTCGTCGCCGCATTCGGCCTGGTCGCCGTCTTCATCTGGCTCGGCGAGAACCTGGCCACCTTCGGCGGCGCATGGGCATATCCCGACCAGCTCGCGGGCTGGCACCCGGTGACGCCCGCGAAGATCGTGAGCTGGTTCCTGCTCATGATCATCTCGGTGGTGCTGGTGGCCTGGATCTACCCGCCGCGGAAACCGGAGCTCGTGGCATCCCCGGCACCGGTCACGGGCCCCACGCCGTCGGCCGGCGCAGCGTGAGCGCTCCGACGATCACGGCCCCGACGATTCACGCGCCAAGGCGTCCTTGCTTTGAGTGAGCCGACAAGCCTCCGAAAGCCGCATCCGCGTCGATAGGATGTGCGCGACGCCGGGTGAAAGCCGCCCGGTCCCCACCTTCTCGAGGAGCTCCCGCCATGCTCGCCTGGCTCATCCCGCTCATCATCGTCGTCGTGGTCCTCATCATCATCGGCATCTGGTACTGGGCGACCTACAACTCCCTGATCCAGCTGAACGTGCGGGTCGACGAGGCGTGGAGCGACATCACCGTGCAGCTGAAGCGCCGCGCCGACCTGATTCCCAACCTGGTCGACACCGTGAAGGGCTACGCCACGCACGAGCGCACCGTGTTCGAAGACGTCACGAAGGCGCGCGCCGAGACAATCTCGGCACAGACTCCGGGTGAGGCATCCGTGGCCGAGGGGCACTTCCAGGCCGCGCTGAAGAGCATCTTCGCCGTGGCAGAGGCCTACCCGCAGCTGCAGGCCAGCCAGAACTTCCTGCGCCTGCAGGCCGACCTCGTCGACACGGAAGACAAGATCCAGGCGGCCCGCCGCTTCTACAACGGCGGCGTGCGCGAATACAACACCAAGATCAGGCAGTTCCCCTCGAACATCGTCGCGCGCAACCTGCACTACGCAGACCGCGAGTTCTTCGAGGTGCCCGACGCCGCGGCGATCTCCGAGCCGCCGCGCGTCCAGTTCTGAGCGCGCCTGAACCCGGCTAGGCAGAGATGTACCGAGCGATAGCCCGGAACAAGCGGAACACGGTCTTCTTCATCCTGTTCTTCCTGGTCCTCGTGGGGCTGGTGTCCTACGCGATCAGCTACTTTCAGGGCGGCGGCTGGACGATCACGATCGTCGCGCTCGTGATCGCCATCGCCTACGCCGTGCTGCAGTACTTCACCGCGGGCTCGCAGGCCGTCGCCATGGCGGGCGCGGTGCAGCTGCAGCAGAAGTCCGATCACCCCGTGCTGTGGCAGACGGTCGAGAACATCTGCATCTCGACCGGCATGCCGATGCCGAAGATCTACATCGTCAACGACCCGGCGCCGAACGCGTTCGCGACGGGCCGCGACCCCGACCACGCGGTGGTCGCGGCGACGACGGGCCTGCTCGAGATCATGAACCCGACCGAGCTCATGGCCGTCATGGCGCACGAGATGGGGCACGTGCGCAACTACGACATCCGGGTCTCCACGATCGTGTTCGGGCTCGTCGTGGCGATCGGCTTCATCGCCGACATCTTCATCCGCATGACGTTCTTCGGGGCGGTGTTCGGCGGCGGCAACAGCCGCGGCCGCAGCAACAGCAACGGCGGCGGCGGGGGCGGAAACCCGATCATCCTGATCCTGGGACTCGTGGCGATCGTGCTCGCGCCGATTCTCGCGGCACTCGTGCAGGCGGCCATCTCGCGCCAGCGCGAGTACCTGGCCGACGCGACGAGCGCCGAGATCACCCGATTCCCCGAGGGGCTCGAGTCGGCGCTGCAGAAGCTCGGGGACTACGGCCGGCCCATGGTGCGGCAGAACACCTCGATGGCCCATCTGTGGATCGCCGACCCCCTGCGGCCGTCGTTCACCTCGCGTCTGTTCTCGACGCACCCGCCGATTCCCGATCGCATCGCGCGGCTCAAGAAGATCGGCCAGGGGTTCTGAGCGAGACGGATTCCTGCTCGAGCGCCCGCAGCGCGCGGGTGGCCATCTCGGTCATGCCCGCGTTCGTCTCGCGGTAGTAGGGGAGCGCAAGCACGGCCTGCGAGATCGCCCACCCGCGGCCGCGGC